>BNVG01000170.1 GCA_025997935.1 Synergistales bacterium
ATCATCGGCGAGAAATCCGTCGAAAAAGTGTGAAGTGAGGCGAAGACAATGAAAGACCGCGAAGGAATCAATGTCGTCTTGTGTAATTTCGTCGTGTTCTCCGGGCAGCGGATACGAAGCGTCGTTTTCAAGGGCCTTGACCTCCGGAGGAGGTACAAGTCTGCGGGCGAATATCTCGCAGTAGTTGCGCACCCTTCTGGGAATGAGCCCCGACGGCCGCACTATTAAGATGGTGACGAGCAAGACGCCGTATATGAGCTGGGCGTAGTCTGAAAAGCTGCGGAGTTTCTCCGTCATCACGGTCAGGAGAAAAGCCCCTACAGCCACGCCCACAAGGTTGTCCATTCCGCCGAGAATGACCATGCAAATGAAAAACAGCGAACGAGCGAACGAAAAATCGTCGGGCCCAACGAACGACGTCAGCCCGGCGTAGAGTACGCCGCCTATGCCGCAGAAAACGCTCCCGGTAACGAAGGCAAAGAGCTTGCAACGAACGACATTCACGCCAAAGCAATTAGCGGCTATCTCGTCCTGCGCTATGCTGTTGAGCGCAAGGCCGAAGTGCGTGATGAATATCCTGTTTGCGACGTAAAGCATGACCGCGAGCAAGGATACAAAATATCAAGTAGAAGAAATGCGGAGCCAGCCTCACTCCGAAGAGAGTGTATGTCTTGTAGAGAGGATACCCCGCTATGGTCAGCGCCTTGACGCCGCTCAGTCCGTTAGGCCCGCCTATGGACGGCATGTTCTTAATGGTCTGAGTGAATGCCAGCTGGAGCGCCATCGTCACGAGCGAAAGGTAATAGCCCTTAGTCCTGAGCGTCGGCAACCCCAGAAGGAGTCCGGCCATAACGCAAAGGACCACGGCCGCCAACAGGCCTAACCAGGGGCTTGCGCCCAGCTTGACGGTCACATAGCCGAGGGAGTACGCCCCTATTCCCATGAACGCGGCGGGGGCGAAATTGACCATGTTGGTGGAGCCCATTTGGATGTTGACGCCGCAGCAGACCATCGTGCAAATGACCGCCATGACGGCTATGTGAGACTGATAGCGCAGCGTGGCGAGCAAGAGAGGTATAAGCAGCGCGAAGAAAAGCGCGCTGACCACGGCCAGCTTTTTATTGCGCGTATAGAGCGAGAACAGTTTGTCAATAACTCCGCGTTTTTCCATGTAAAGCAGTGAGACGACAACCGCCGCCACAAGAACTAAGCTGATCTCGAACGAAGTCCGCAGCATCAGAAACACGAGAGCGAACACGACGAAATTACACAAGACGACATTGATTCCTTCGCGGTCTTTCATTGTCTTCGCCTCACTTCACACTTTTTCGACGGATTTCTCGCCGATGATGCCTTCGGGTTTGAAGACGATGAAAATAACCACGACGATGAACGCCACAATGTTCGCGTAAGCCATGCCCCTCGGAACGTAACCGGCGACGAATACCTCTACGAAAGCGAGCAGCATTCCGCCCACCACCGCCCCCCAGATGTTTCGCAGCCCTCCCACGACTGCGGCGGAGAACCCCTTCGCGCCGTACATGGCGCCGTTGTCAAACGACATGAGCTTCTGATAGCTCCCCATCAAGAAACCGCCTATTGCCAGCAGAACGCCGCCAATCAGGAAGGTAACGATGATGATTTTGGAGACGTTGATGCCGGTCATCAATGAAAGCTCCTTGTTTTGGGCGATGGCCTGCATAGAGAGCCCCATTTTTGTTTTGCTCAAAAACAGGAAAAGCAGCGTCAGAATGACGGCGGTGATGACGATGACGGCGACCCTGCGGGGGTCGAGTATACCACCGATGTCCGCTGCTCCGGGCATCAAAAGCTGCGGAAATCCCTGGGGATTGCGCCCGCTGGTCACCATCAGGGCGGACTCGCTCCCTACCGCGGCGGAGAGTGTATTCACCACCGGCTTAAACAAGAGGCCCAGAACCTCTTTTATGACTGTTCCCATAGCTATAGTGCTCAAGAGCGGCATCAATTCGGAGCTCTCGTGGAACGGCTTGATCGAGACTCTATAGGTCAGAAGGCCGACGAGCGCGCAGGCGCACGCGCTAATAGAGATCAAGAGAACGACGCAGGCGGCAAACGGCAGGACGTCGAAAAGCCCCGCGCTCTGCATGACCACCCAAGCGCCCATGATAACGAAAGAACCCAATATCGCGATGTCTCCGCAGCAAAACACCACCACGTCCATCACCCCGAAAAAGAGCGAAAAGCCTATCGCCACAAGGGTATACATACAACCAAGCAGGATAGCGCTGACAACCAAGCCTTTGAACAACTCCATATCTCAACACCGCCCCTTTCCGAGAGATAAAAGGCGCCGCTTTTTCGTGAAAAAGCGGCGTTCAGAAAAATTTTCTCCTAAGATCACTTCCCGCCGAAGCTACGCTTCCCGCTCTGGTAGTCGGATTTTTCAAGCGGAATCCATGCGCCGTTCTGCACGACATTCAGGTAAGCCGCCACGTTCTGGGTCTGGCCTATTTCGTTGAAGGTCGTCGTGCCCATGATGCCGACGGTTTTGCTCTTCAGGATGGCGTCCGTCATCGCCTCAGCCGTGGGAGCATTGCCGCAGACGCGCAGGGAGTTGAGCAATACCAACGCCGCCTCGTAGGCGTAGGGAGTAAACGCGCCGATGGGCTCGGCATAGTTCTTGGAGTTGTAAAGCGATACAAACGCGCGTCCCTCGGGGGAATCTTCGAGAATGATGCCGGGGCTCACGACAAGAGCGCCCTCGGCCGCTTCGTTGCCTATTTTAAGGAAGTCGTCCGTCTTCATGCCGGAGATGCCGCAGAACAGCACGTCCCGCACCCCAGCCTCGAAAAGCTGGCGCTTGAGCTGCGAGCCGAGGTTTACCGTGCTTCCGCAGTATACGGCCTTGGCTCCGCTGGCTTTTATCTTCTGGGCGACGGCGCTCAGGTCGGTGGCGTCCTCGGGAACCTGTTCCTCTCCCAGAGGCGTGATTTTACGCGCGGCCAGCTCCGCCTTGAACGCGTTGAAGTTGCCGCCACCGTAAGAACCGATGTCCGAAACCACGAACCAGTCTTTGTATCCCATCTTGTCGAGAACCGCCACGGCGAGAGGGATGTTTTCCTGTTTGTCGGTCGGCGCGGAACGCGTGATGTAGGGCACGTTCTCAGAGTTCGTCAGCGTCTCCCTGATAGCTCCCCATATCAAAAGGGGAATCTCCGAATCCTTGAAAACCGGAATGCAGGC
>BNVG01000171.1 GCA_025997935.1 Synergistales bacterium
CTATTTCGATATAAACGACGCGTCCGTGCCGGACGGCGTAGTTATGAGCGGCGCCAAGATTTTGTTTGTCGCGATGGGCATCCCGCGTCAGGAAAAATGGGTGTCGCGGCACGCCGGGCGTCTGGGGAGGCGCCGCCAAGTTTCTGAACCGCCATCTCCGCCTCGCGAAGCGGTTCCGGGCCGAACGTCATACGGCGCACAACGCACGAGAAAATAATAGTAGCTTGCCTGTCTGGCACGGCGCGCAGTCGGTCTACCAATTCCTCCGACGATTTGAAAATGTCGTCCCCGTTAGGGTTGACCAGAACGAACACCGAACCCTGGTCCATATATCCGCGGCAAACGCCACGTCCGTTTTCGTCAAAATAGACCATAGCGCGCACAACGGGAACGCCGTCGTGATCGGAGCGCTTCTTGAAATCCAGCAAAAACGGCACGAACTGCAGACCCATGTCTAATTTGCCGTCCTTGGCAAACCCGATGTTTTCAAAGTATTCGCTGGCACGCATATCGTTTATCTCCTCTACGATATGGCCTCTGCTCTTCGTGATTTCTCCGGTGTACGGCAATTTGTTTTCATCGGATATGGTCGCCATAAAAAAGCGTGGCGACACATCGCCCGCCACGAGAATAAAGGCTATTCTATTTTGCGATTTATCGCCCCCGCAAACGGTGTAAGAATTGTCGAACGCGATGGAGTCGTCGATGGCGAGCGTGCCGAAGATGGGCGTGTTCGGGCAAAGAGACTCGAACGCTTCAATATATTGATCTCCAGCGTTTTCCAAAATTAGCGGCGGGAACAAAAAAATCAGCTTGGGCGCGGACGGCAGTCTTGATGACGCGGCTTCAAAAGCGGCCTTAGACGGTTCGACTATATCGCCGAGGGGCGCTATAGGCTCGGTGTAACCGACTTCAAAGAACGCGTCGTCGCTCGTCAGCGCCATAACGGTGAGCATAAGCATACCGGCCTCGCCGCCCACCGCTTGCGTCATGGTGGTAGTTCCCGCGACGTCAAACGGCAACGCGGCGCATACGGCCTCATAAACGCCCGAGTCGATAAACTCCGTGTCGCACATCAGTATGCCGACGGTGTGCGAACATAGCTCAAAAGCGGACAACTGGTCGGTGATTTCCGCGGCGGCCAACGCGGGATCGTCAAGCTCATAAGTATGCAAAGTGACAGAACGTATCATGGTAACGCATTCCTTTCACGGATAAATTTACTTTCGTCATAACAACAAACGCCCGGGCCAATAGGGACTCGGGCGTTTTGCGCCGCGCGCTTACGATCGTTTTACCGCCTTAGGCAACGCCCGAGCCTTCGCGCCCTCGCTGTTCGGCTTCAACTTGAAGCGGGAAACAACCTCCGTCAGCGCGTCGACGCGCGACTGAATGTTCTCGGATTGCTCCGCCACGCCCTGCGCGGCCTGAGCCGTGTTGTCAGCGGCGGTCTTAATGTTGGATACCGTGCCTACCATCTCCATCGTGGAGCGCGTGGCGTTGTCTATGCCGGTGGCGACTTCCTTGCTCGACGCGGCCTGTTCCTCCGCGACCGCCGCTATACTCTGGATAGAGTCGTTGGCCTTGTTGATTCCGCCCATCGCGCCGTCAAGCTCTTTTTGCGCCCCTTCGGCCTGCACGAGCGTCTCGGTAAGCATTTTCCCCGCCGCCGTAGTGGCCTCTATGCTCTCGCGAGCGCCGGTCTGAAGTTCACCGATTATACCGTTGACGTTTTGCGCCGCCTTCGCCGACTCCTCGGCCAATTTCCTGACTTCCTCGGCCACGACCGCGAAACCGCGTCCCACCTCGCCGGCTCTTGCCGCTTCTATGGCGGCGTTCAGGGCCAAGAGGTTCGTCTGGTCTGCTATGCCCGTTATGACGGACACAAAGCCGCTGACGTTTTCGACGGATGTGACGAGCTGACGCGTTTTTGCCTCTGTCACTTTGGCGTTTGTCTCGACGTTACGCATACCCTTTATAACCTGATCGACGGCCGCAATCGCGTTGCTCGATACGCTTGTGGTCTCCGACAGGAACTCAGCGCTGTCCGTGGCGGATCTCGCCACCGTGTCGGCCCCCGCGCTCATCTCCTCGACGCCCGCGTTGCACTCCTCAAGAGCCGCGCCGTTCGCCTCGCTCAAGGCCGAAACCTGATCCATGGATGCTTTTATCTCCTCCATAGAGGCGTTGGACTGCTCGGCTATCTCCGAAAGGTTATGCGCCTCGCCAGCGAGGTTTTCGGCGACGTGCGATATATCCTTCATGGCGCTTTCCTGAGCGTCGACCATCTTGGATATGGCGTCTACAAGTTTGCCCATCTCATCCCTGCCCTCGTAGCCGAAATCACCCCGCGTGACCGTGAGGTCGCCGTTCTCGGCGCGCTCCGCGATGTCGACTATGCGGTTAAGCGGACCGGCTATGCCGCGTGATATGAGGAGAGCGATGACGACGCCGAGCACGATAGCCGCGCCGGCGGAGGCCACTAACTTTCTTATGGAGTCCTGCAACTCAATAACGTTCTCGGTGGAGATATCGTCGACGCGGTTTACGGCTAACGTCGAGGCGTTGGTGGTTTCCGTGTTGAGGGTGGCCACATAACCGCCGCGAGTCTTTGCCTCTTTGTTCAGGTCGTCGTAGGCCTTGGCGAAGTTGTCAATGGCGACGTGATACGCGCCGATAGCGTCTACAAGGCGCTTGGCGATTTTTACGCGCTCGGGGTCGTTTACGGTTGATAGCTCCTTATCGGCTCCGCTCTTGGTTTTATCGAAAGCCGCCAAGATTTTCCTCATCGCGTCGGGGTCTTTGTCCATCATAGCTTTTTGCATGGCGCGCCGCGCGTCCAAGACATCGGCGAGTATATAGCCCGCCGTGTTCCACATGTCCATAATAGATGAAATCCGCGCGAAATCGTTGTTGCCCTGAAGTTCTTCTTTGAGCATACCGGGGAACGAGTTCAACAAGGCCATCGTCGCGTCGCCCGCTTCTACCCCAGCGTTGCCTATGACGGTGTACAGTTTGTTTTTGTTATCCATGATTGTGTAAGTTCTGTTCACGCTGTCGATAAAGTTCTTGTATATGGGGCCGACGGTGTCCACCCAATACTTGGGCCCTCTGAGGCGCGGCTGAGCCACCATGAGATCCGTCATTTTGTCGAAGCCCTTTTTGAGCGTCTCCA
>BNVG01000172.1 GCA_025997935.1 Synergistales bacterium
CTTTTGTCCTACATGGGTCTCTGCGCCCCCGCCGGTCTTGACGCCGGCATCTTGGAAGCCCTGCGAAAAGCCTTCACAGCCGCCTCTGAGAACGCGACCTACAAGGATATCTTGGTCAAGAGCAACCTTGTCCACACGTATCTTTCGGGCGCAGATTATCAGAAGCTGGTTTACGAGAAGTACGACGAGTACAAAGAGCTGTTTTCCAAAGTAGCGAAATAAAACATAGGAGGGTCAAATTATGAAAAAACTGTCGAAATTTGCCGTAGCGCTGCTGCTGGTATTTGTGTCGCTGTTGGTCGGGTGCGAAGCCGCGCGGGCCGCTTACAGACTTTCCCTCGCCACGTATGACCCCGTCACCTCCGGCCAGACCAAGAAGCTCCAGGAGTGGGCACATCGGGCGCTATTTCCCAGCGCTTGTCCGTCGCGGACGCCAAGAGCTTCATCTGGCCGCCCTTTATGTAGGACGTAAAGGAGGCCTGGTCGCAAAGCGTTACCTCGATAAAGCCGCCAAGGATATCGGTTATCAGCGCGGCGGTGTCGGCGTATGTAACGTAGATGAAGTTCACGCCAGCGGCCTTGCCAAGGGCCTCCATAGCGAAGGGCTGGGGATAGCCCGTGGCTCCGTAGTTCATTCTCCCCGCTTTTTTGGCCGCTGTCAGCAGATCCTCAACCGTGTTGTATGGCGAGTCGGCCCTGACGGCGAGGCCGTAGCCGTACTGCCCAAACGCGCAGATGTACTCGAAATCCTTGGGCGTATAGGGCACTTTGATCTGCCAGGGGACTATGGTCAGAGGCGCAAGCGTGGCGACGCCGATGGTGTAGCCGTCGTTTTTGGCGTTTTTGAGCTCCGCTATGCCGACCGTTCCGCTTCCGCCCGTGACGTTAGCGATGCCGATGGCCTCGCCAAGCGCCTTGGAGGCCGCGTCGGCCAACGCTCTGGCCGCCAAGTCCGTGCCGCCGCCGGCTGAATAGTTGACTATCATCGTCACGGCCTGATCCGGATAGGCCGCCAGAGCGGCAGACGCAAATCCCAATGAAACCAACGCTACTGAAACCAACGCTGCAAACAGAACAAAAAACCGTGTTGCCTTCCTCATAAAAACCCCTCCTTAGATTTATTTACAACTCAAACTTTGTCGTAATATTCAGACTCGTAATAGCGACGTTCTATATCGTGACCGCGGTCGTCGTTCTTGGAGACGGCGCAGAGAACGCCGCGCAGTTGATACGAACCCATATAAGGGTCGCAGCCGTCCTCGCAGGACGTCAGAACGTTGGCGTTGGACTCTTGCCAACCGTAGTCAGGCGCGCCGGCCTCTGGATACCACCACCCAAAATCACAGTTGACGACGCGAGGATCTATATCCGGCTCTATGCGCGCTTTTTGAGTGATGCGTCCATGAGGTGTACTGATATAAACCCAGTCTCCGTCAGAAATTCCGTTTTCGGAGGCAGTGTCGGGGTGAAGGCGGACGAGAGGAAACGGGTACTGCTTCCGCAAACTTCTTATCTGACGGTTGTTGGAGATAAAATACTGCTGACGCCGTGTGCCGGTTGTGAGCACATAAGGGTACTCTCCAATTAGATCCGGGCGGCTTATTGGCGTAACTGGCGGCTCTACCCAAAACGGGAGCGGGTCGCCGCCAAGACAGGCTATCTCGTTTGAATAAAGCTCAAATTTCCCGGACGGCGTCTTGAAGCCGCGCTTTTTGTAGTTGTAGTAAGTACGGGGTGGCGTAAACCATCCAAGCTCTTTCATTTTGTCAAAGTCGAGAGCGGCCATTTCGGGAAAACGCGAGGCCATATTGCGAAGCTCCGTATTAATTAAATCCTGTTGACTGTCCGCGCCGTAGTCAAGCCCCATGCGCCGGCACAGCTCGATGAACACGTCCTCGTCGGTCTTGCACTCCCCCACTTGCGCTACCTTTTGTTGGCATAGGACGGTGTGCTCCGAAAACTCCGGCATACAGAACACGCAGTCCACCTCCGGCCACAGCGCGGCGGGCAAAACTATATCGGCCAAGGCGGCCGTGGGCGTCATAAAGACATCCATACAAACGAAAAACTCAAGCGCGCTTATGCTTTCATATACAAACTTGCTGCCGGGCAGAGATATGAGGCTATTGTTGGCGAACGACATCAAAGCTCTGATTTTGTACGGACGCTCACTGCGCACGGCGTCAAGCGCTTCGTAGGGGTGCGCGTAGGGCTTCAGACTGCGGTATGGATAGTCGTTGATGAGTTCAGGGGGCGGCATGATGGGGTCGCGCTTTGTCGGCGCGATGTGCTTGCTCTCCACGAACCCGCCCGGGACGTCGTAGTTGCCGGTCAGGGCGGGCAGCATAAAGATAGCGCGGCAAGTCTGCGTCGCGTTGTAGCTCTGCTCGAAGGCGCAGCCCCACTCCAAGGACAAAGGCTTCACCGACGCCATCATGAGCGCGGCGCGTCTGATCAAGTCCTCTGGAACCCACGTGATTTCGGCCACTCTCGTCAAATCGTACTCAGCGCAACGCTCGCGCAGCGCCTCAAACCCAAATGTCCAATTCTCGACAAATTCGCGGTCGTAAAGCCGCTCGCTGATGATGACGTTCAAAATCCCAAGAGCCAGCGCGCCGTCCGCGCCGGGGCGAACGCGCAGCCATATGTCGGCTTTTTCCGCGAGCTCCGTTTTTTGCGGGTCGACGACTATGAACTTCGTGCCCTCCCGCGCGCACCTGCGCGGATGCCACTGTAGCTCGCCGTCCCCTCCGCTCACCGTGGGATTGGCGCCCCACACTACAATACACTCAGGCCGCGTGTCACTGTAATAATCCACGCAACAGAACGCGCCACCCGTCGAAAAGCCGGCGTTTTTCCGGGGGCCGATACAGATTAGCGCGCCGGCGGACGTGATATTAGGCGTTCCGAGCGCGCGCGTAAACCGCCACAAATACGGGACAAGATGCCGCCCCGTGCCCGTGATGGCCGAAATACACTTAGCGCCGTATGTATTTTTGAGCTCTGTCAGACGGCTCGCTATCGTGTCCAACGCCTCGTCCCACGAGACGCGCTCCCATCGCCCGCCGCCCCTCGCTCCCACTCGTTTTTGCGGATAGAGCAGTCTGTCGGGATGATACATCTGTTCTATGATGGAAAGGCCTTTAATACAAGCGTGCCCCCGGCTGAGC
>BNVG01000173.1 GCA_025997935.1 Synergistales bacterium
CGCCCGTGGATTTGGCCGCGATATGGCAGTTGCCGAGATAAAAACGGTTCTATGTTCGACGTTTTGTTGCTCGCCACCACAAATCGAGGTAAGTATAGAGAATTTGCGGATATTCTTACGAACCGCTTAACCCGCGAACTCCTGTTTGCGCCCGACGCATCTCCGCTTGACGTAGAGGAAAACGGCGCTACTTACGCGTCTAACGCGGTTTTGAAAGCTATGGCCTGGGCCGCCGCCTCGGGGCTCCCGGCGCTGGCCGACGACAGCGGCCTTGAGGTCGAGGCTCTCGCTTTTCGTCCCGGCCTCTTTTCAGCGCGCGCGTCACCCGGTACGGACTCAGACCGTAACCGCTGGCTCTTGTCTCAGATGGACGGATACGCGGCGCGGCGCGCGTCTTTTGTGGCGGACGTGGCTTTGGCTACGCCCGGCTGGACATTGGTATGCGAGGGCGTATGCGACGGACGTATAACGCGCGCCCCGACCGGCGAGGGGGGCTTCGGTTACGACCCGCTTTTCGTCCCGGACGGTTTTGACCTTTCATTCGCGGGGCTTCCCGCCGAAGTCAAAAACAAAATTTCCCACCGCGCCAAAGCCGTGGAAGCCCTTTTGGGGATTCTGGACAAATGGACGACTCTCTAAAGGCCAAACTCATACTAAACGCCTGCCTCGCTCCCATGTCCGCGTGGAAGGCCGTATCGGACGAACCGGGGGAGTTTGTCAGGGGCGCTTGGATATACGGAGGAGCGGCGGAGGAAGAGTACGCGCGTAGGCTTTCTCTGCGCCCCTCGTCGTTAGCAGCGCTCACAAAGCTCATTGCGGAGCGCGATTGGCCTGAGCGTGAGATGGAGAGGGTCGCGCGGTTTGACGCGCGGTTTGTGACGATAGATGACGACGAGTACCCGTCTCGCCTGAAAGACCTGCAAAAGCCGCCCATCGGCCTATATATCAAAGGCAGCCTCAACGAAGCCAAACCGAGCGTTGCCATTGTGGGTACAAGGAGGTGCAGTCAGTACGGAAAAACCGTGGCTGACGCGCTTGGCCGCGCTATGGCCAAAGTTGGCTTTCAGGTGGTTAGCGGAGGCGCCATCGGAATAGATACCGTCGGACATAGAGCCTGTCTGGCCGGGGGCGGCGCTACCACCGCGGTGTTTGGCACGGCTATAGACAGAGTTTATCCGGCTGAAAACAGGGAGTTGTTTCGCGAAATAGCGACTCAGGGCGCGCTTGTGTCAGAGTATCCGATGGGCACGGGAGGGGAGTCGTGGCATTTCCCGCTACGCAACCGCATTATCGTCGGTCTTGCCGGGACGGTGGTCGTTGTCGAGTCTCCCGAGGACGGTGGCTCGATGATCACGGCGCGGCTCGCCTTGGACGCGGGGCGCGAGGTATGGGCCGTGCCGGGGCGCTTGTCCGACACGTCGTCGCGCGGCACAAACGCGCTTCTTCGCGACGGCGCGAACGTCTTATGCGACATAGAGGATTTTGCCGAAAAAATATCGGGCTACTACGGACAGCTGTTTTTGGATTTGCCGAACAGCGGCGAACCTATGGACGCCCCTGTTCTGTCGAGCGACGAAAAGGCTATTTTGGAGATTTTGAGAAAACGGGAGGGGCGCACATTAGACGACATAATGGCGGAGGGAGGTTTGGGTTTTGTCGAGGCTCAAACCGGCTTGGCCACGCTTTCGGCTTATGGCTTGGTCGTATCGTCAGGCCCGGGGCGGTACAGCGCGGGAGTGTAAAGATTTTCCCCTTGTTACCGGCTCGTCTCTATCTCGCCCATCTTTTCCTCGAAGCCGTAAATGGTCGGGTCTATCTCGTCTACAGTGTTGTTCAGATCGCTTATCGAGCGGAACTGAAAGCCTTTTGGCAGGTTGTTTGAGAAGCGCTTGATTTTCAGCAACGCTTGCAGATAGTTTCGCTCGTAAGGCAGAACCATCTGGGCGGCCATCAGCGCGGAAGGGGTAGACTCCTCGAAAAACAGCATGGCCATCTCTAAATTTTCGTCTATCTCCATTTCGTCGTACCATATCGCGGCCAAAATGGAGCGGTAGCGGTTCCGCTCCTGTCCGTGTACGAGCTTCCGCACCACCCTGTCTATTTTGCGTAGCCCCGACTGAAGCATCTCCGTTATCACCCTTGTGTCGCCCTCCGGCATGGAGTAGCGGGCGATGTACCTCGCCTCGTCCTCGACTAAGACGTGCTTGCGTAAAAGCCTTCCGTAAGACGGGCGAAGCGTCACAGACGCCGTCTCGGGCGGGCCGTCCATGAGATGACGAAAAACCTTTCCCGTATTGACGCCGTTTCTCTCGAACGGCGAATCCTTGAGCCACGTAACGAAGCCGGGGTCGAACAAGCCCTTGCGGCCCGCTCTGCCGGCCATCTGGAGAAACTCGTTTCTGGATATGGGCCCGCTCTGATGATACTGGACGAGCTGAGCGAACACGGCGTACTGGGCGGGCAGATTCACGCCGAGCGCGAGCGCGTTGGTTCCGCATACCACATCCAACAGACGCTCTCTGAACGCGGCCTCCACCAAGAGTTTTTCTTTTGGGAACATGCCGCCGTGATAGACCCCGACCCCGCACAAAAGAGGGGGCTGAATCTTCGCGACGTCTAAAATCGCGGCCAATTCATCGAGGCGTGACAGGCGCGCTCGCGGTAGTTTGCCGCGCGTTCGCGCAATTTGAAACGCCGCGTCGAAGGCCCCTTTTTGTGAGAACTGAAAAACGAGGGCGTCGTGGATGTCGTCGAACTTAACCGGCTTGTCGGGCGTAAACACAAGGCGCGTCATGCGCTCGCGGCTTTCGTGGACTAAAAATTTACGCTCGCTGAGGTCGGCGAGATAGCGCCCGACGGAGGACGCTCCGCCGAACGTAGCCGACATGACGAGCATGAATGTTTTGGGGTTTGTGCGGCGGATTCCGTCTATATATGTGCGGGCGCGATCCGAGTCGCTGAAAATATAGTGAAACTCGTCCACTACGAGCATCTGGTCGGGCTCTTCGGTGTACTTCATGGTGTAGATTTCCTGAGTGCAACAGATTATCTGAGCGCTCTCGTTGCGCTTGAAGTCGCCGGTCTCTATTCCGACATCGAAGCCCA
>BNVG01000174.1 GCA_025997935.1 Synergistales bacterium
GTGGATTGTCAATGGACGGAGCCGCAATAAATAAACTCGACGAAAAATATCACCGTATGACAGAAGCTCCCGTCGAGAGGCTCGTATGTACTCTCGCGGGGCCGACTATGGCCATTATGATAATATCGGCGCTTTACAACATGGCCGACACGTATTTTGTCGGCGCGATAGGCACCCGCGCCACGGCTGGCGTCGGCATATCGTTCTCTCTTATGATACTCATTCAGGCGTGGGGGTTCTTCTTTGGGCATGGGTCCGGAAACTACATTTCGCGCCAGCTCGGCGCTCAAAACTGGGATAAGGCAACGTCTATGGCTACAACCAGCTTTGTATGGGCTCTTTTGGGCGGAGTGCTTGTGACTGTTTTTGGTCTGATGTTTTTGGAGCCCATCGCCATCTTCTTAGGTTCCACAAAAACGATTTTACCCTATGCCTGCGACTACCTCTACTATATCTTTATCGGCGCTCCCTTTATGACCGGATCCTTGGTGTTGAACAATCAACTGCGCTTTCAGGGCAGCGCGTTCTACGGCATGTTGGGCATGATTGCGGGAGCGGTGCTTAACGTCGGGCTTGATCCGCTCTTTATTTTTACGTTCGGCATGGGCGTCAAAGGCGCTTCGCTGGCCACCATGATAAGCCAGCTCGTCAGCTGCGCGTTGCTCTTTGTGGGATGCACGCGTCCCGGAAACATCCGTATAGACTTCAAAACCTTTTCCCCCAGTTTCTATTACGTGAAGGAAATAGTCCGCGGCGGCTTTCCGTCCCTTTGCCGCCAGGGGTTTGGCAGCGTGGCGACAATCTGCATAAACCACGCTGCGGGCGGCTTTGGGGACGAAGCGATAGCGGCGATGTCCATCGTGCAACGCGTGATAATGTTCGCAAACTCCGCCCTTATAGGCTTCGGGCAGGGCTTTCAACCCGTCTGCGGCTTCAACTACGGCGCGAAGCTCTACGGGCGCGTAAAACAGGCGTTTTGGTTTTGTGTAAGATATTCGTTTGTCGTGATGCTGATTTTATCCGTCTGCGGCTATATTTTCGCGCCCGATATAATGAAGATATTCCGCAGCGACGACCCGGAAGTGATACGCATAGGCGCGCTGGCGCTTCGCTTGCAGTGCATACCGTTTTCTCTGATGGGCTGGGTTGTCCTGAACAACATGATGATGCAGACGATAGGCAAAGCCGGCAGGGCTACTATTTTAGCGCTGGCACGGCAGGGACTGTTCCTTCTGCCGCTCCTGTTTATCTTGACATGGGCTTTCGGCCTACTCGGCATTCAAATGAGCCAAGCCGTGTCCGACTTCGCCACGTTTTTCCTGTCGATTCCGCTCAGTCTGAGCGTCTTGCGCGAGATGAATGAGACCACTCCTATTACTCTGGCTGATGTTTCTGAAGGGAGAATATAGACGAAAGTCATCGGGTCATCGTTGGTTAAAGGATGACGACCGAGCAGGATAAGGCTTAGCAAACCGAGTTTGATAAAAAACACATTGTTTCTGACGGGAAATGGATTCTGTTTTATTTGTTGCTGTTCATTATATACTACACATTATATAATACACATTGTGTAGCAGGGAAAAATCCGCAACTATCAAGAAGAAAGTGGGGAATGTGAAATGCAGTGGTTCCAGAATTATTACGCTGTTGGCGACAATATTTTCCTGACGGCTCTATGCGCGGCCATTCCGATGTTTTTTCTGTTCTGGGCATTGGCGATCAAAAAAATGAAAGGCTACCTTGCGACATTCTTGGCTCTTGTGGCAACTTTGTTGGTGGCGATTGTAGTCTATCGCATGCCTGTCACAGTTGCGCTTTCCGCGGCAGGCTATGGAGCCATGAACGGAGTTTTCCCGCTTTGCTGGTTAGTTTTCAACGCTGTTCTTTTGTACAACCTCATTATGAAATCAGGCAAGTTTGAAATTATCAAGGCGTCCATAGCTACCGTATCCAATGATCGCCGTATACAGGCGATTCTTATCGGATTCTGCTTCTCGGCGTTTTTAGAGGGAACGACCGCTCAGGGCGCCCCGGTAGCCATTGCGGCGGCCATGATGATAGGGCTTGGCTTTCCTGTCGTGCCTGCGGCTATAGTCTGCCTTGTGGGCAATACCGTTCCGGTGCCTTATGGTCCTGTGGGGATGCCGACCATAACTATGGCAAGCGTCGCGGGTATTGACGCTTCTATTGTAACTGCCTCCGTGGGCGGTGTGATGTGCTTATTTGCGCTGATAATCCCGATATTTATGCTGATTGTCATGTGTGGCTGGAAGGCCACAAAAGAAGTAATTCCGGTTTGTTTGGTGGCCAGCGTGACCTACATCATTCCGAATTGGTTCATCACGCAATACATGGGCCCCGCGTTACCGAGCCTTCTGGCTCCCTTGATTTCCCTTGCGGGAGTCATTGTTTTTCTCAAATACTGGAAGCCACAATCTATCTGGCGCTTTGAAAATGACGCTGTCGCCGAGCAAGGTGGGGCCTCTTATTCGATAGGAAAAATTGCCTATGCGTGGCTCCCGTTCATTCTTGTGACCGTGTTGATGGTTATCTGGTCTACTCAGACATTTAAGGATTTTTCCAAGAGCTTGGGCGTTATCATTGCAGTTCCGGCGTGGCCCGGCCTTCATGGTATCGTGTACAGAGTCGCTCCGGTTGTCGCTGAGCCTACAATCTATGGCGCCGCGTTCAACTTCGATGTGGTGGCCGCGATAGGCACCGCGCTTTTGCTTGTCTCGTTGATTACCATAATCATTTTCAAAATGAAACTTTCCGCCTCCGTTAAAGTTTTGGCCGATACATTCGTCCAGCTCAAATTTGCGCTTGTCACCATGATCTGTATTCTTGCTATAGCGCACCTTTCCAACTATTCTGGGGTCTCATTTACATTGGGGCTTGCTTTTGCCGCTACGGGCCAGTTGTTTATGATCTTTTCTCCGCTAATAGGTTTCCTTGGCGTGTTTTTGACCGGATCGGTGACATCCTCCGGCGCGTTGTTCGGAAACCTGCAAAGGGTCACCGCTATACAATTAGGATTGAATCCGCTTGTCACCGTCACCGC
>BNVG01000175.1 GCA_025997935.1 Synergistales bacterium
GAAGGCGTTGATAAGGTGTTGCGCCATATTACTTCCTATGCCCGGAATTTGTTCAAGCTCAGATTTGCTCATAGATACGTCTCACGAACTTGACGACGGATACAGCGAGGTTATCACGGTAGGTCAACAAGCCGACAGCGTAGACTTCGCTTTGATGAATCTTCTCTCCATTGACGACATTGTAGTGACGCAGGATTTCGGGCTTGCCGCTATGGTATTGGGGAAAGGTGCGAAAGCCATCAATCAAAACGGTCTTGTCTATACGAATGAAAATATTGAATCTTTGCTTATGGAAAGATACATCGGACAGAAAACGCGGCGCGGCGGCGGAAGAACAAAAGGCCCAGCGAAACGTACAAAAGACGACGACGAACACTTTACGAAGGCTTTTTCGGCATTGCTGGCACAATCCTCCGCATTTGAATAGACTTCGTCGTTCGCAATGATAAGATATTACTAAATTTAATACGAGGCTTGCGGAGCAGTTGAGGGGTATAGTGAACGAATGAGCAAATCTGAGCTTGAACAAATTCCGGGCATAGGAAGTAATATGGCGCAACACCTTATCAACGCCGAATACCCTACGATAGAATCTCTGAGAGGGCAAGACGCTGAGACTGTCTATCTGAAAGACTGTTCTTATCAAAGATGCAAGGTTGACCGTTGTGCCCTGTACGTCTATAGGTTAGCGGTCTGCTATGCGGATAACGATGGCAAACTACCCGAAGGCAAGACAAACTGGTGGGATTGGAAGGACTGATTTATAGTGTGCGGGCGATACATGAGTTTCACAACCGATGAAGAGCATGAAATGGCGCAAATTATCAAGGACATGGAAAACAAACAGTCCAGTGAAATTTTCCCGACAGATATTGTGCCTGTCTTGCTCGGCAAAAACGACACTTTGAGCGCGCAAGCCATGAAATGGGGGTACCCCGGTTATCCCGACCGCAACAGACCGAACGTGAAACCAAAACCCCTGATAAACGCAAAGGCCGAAACGGTCAAGAGCCTTTCAACGTGGAAAGATTCCGTCGCGCTCCGGCGCTGCATTGTACCGTCGAACGGTTTCTTTGAGTGGCGGCGTGGCGGCGCGAATGACAAAACAAAGTACCTGTTCCGACTACCGGATGAATCAGCTCTCTATATGGCAGCTGTATACAAGATGTTCCCGCTCGCAGATTCGGGTGAAGTCCCACATTTCTCGATTCTGACAACAGCCGCAAATTCATCTATAGTTGAAGTTCATAACCGTATGCCCGTGATTCTCCGGCGCAATGAATTTGACGAATGGCTCTGGGGTGATTGGGAACAGCTCTTTGAGCGGAGTAAGATTGAATTGAACAAAGAGCTTGCATAAGCAATAAACCTGTTACAGCACCGATTTTGCTTCATGGCAATACATATATCTTTTTCAAGATTGCCCCTCTTTTTCGCGCATTATTGGCTTTCCACCAATATCATCAAAGAAATTACCGCAAACGGCGCACTTCCAAAACAACCGACCGTCCTTTTTGCTCGCAAAACGCGTGGTTTTCCCCTTGCAACCTTTTGTAGGGCATTTTGCCTCAACGCGCTGTTCTTTCACGACTGGTTTTCCATCAATATCCTTGAACGTAATATTTGGCGAGCAGACACAACGCCAGTAATGCCCATACTTACCCTCATAACGCCGTGCGTTGTTTCCGCAATGTAGCGGACATGGAGTTTCTATAACATTTTCGGCTCTCGCCTTGTGTTTAGTCATACCGGGAATTTCCGGCAAATCGGATGGAACATCGAGTCGGTCAGATATAATGACTCTAACCATATCCGCAACTTCGGAGACAAAAGGCTCCAAAGACGCGCTGCCCTGCTCAATAGATGTCATCTCCTGTTCCCACAGCGCCGTCATATCGGGATGAACCATAACAGAGGCTTTGCCTTTGCTCAATATGTCTATGAGTAATCTTCCAAGAGCGGTTGAAATAACTTGTTTTTTCTTTTTCTCCATATAACCGCGCTTGAACAAAACTCCAAGCACCGATTCCTGCGTAGCTTCGGTTCCAATTCCCTGAACCTCTTTTAGCTTCGCACGAATATTCGGGTCTTTGGCATAGGCGTGTATGCCATTCATAGCGGCAAGGAGTGAATGGTAAGTATAAGGTTTGGGTGGCTTAGTCATTTTTTCGGTGACGCTCGGCTGTATTGTTCCGGTTTCGCCTTTATGGACGGCGGGAAGAAGCTCGGTACTGTTTGCCTCTTCGTCCTTGCCGTTATCCTCGCCATCGTTTTGCTTATCCCAACCCTGCCAACCGAGGTTTATCACCGTTCTTCCTGCTGTTCTGAAAGTCTCTTTGTTAGCCTTAAACTCGACGATTGTTTCCTCGTACTCGTAATCGGCGAGGAATTGCAGAACGTAGCGGGAGCAGATAAGCTCGTAAATCTTTCGCTCGGTATCAGACAAAACATTTTCAAGCGGAGCGCGCGTAGTCGGGATAATCGCATAATGCTCCTGAATCTTCGAGGTATTCCAAGCGGTATTCTTTTTGTTCAAATCAACGCAGTCTATCATATCGGCCAACACTGGACAACCGGCTCGAATGGCGTCAATAATTAGCGGAGCTTCGATGAAGTGTACCTCCGGTATATATTCACAACTCGTGCGGGGATAAGAGACATACGCGGATTCATATAGCTTCTGGACATGAACGAGCGTGTCAGTTATGTCGTATTTTCTTGAAGCCGCCATCTGGAGTTTTGATAGCGAAAAGGGAAGCGGAGGCGCTATGCTGTGAGATTTCTTCTCCGCTGAGGTTATCTCTCCATCGCAACCTTCAAGCGTTTTTGTTAAAGAATAAACCGCACCTTTGTCCGTTAGCCGTCTCTTGTAGTCAAGCATGTCGGAACAAGCGTCACCGGGAATCCACCGCCCCGTTATAGTCCTATCTTCCTTGAGCGCGAGAGAAGCTCTCAGCTCGAAGTACGGAGACGCGACAAACTCCTGAGCCTCTTTATCCCTCGTAACAACAAGGCCGAGCGTAGGGGTCTGTACACGCCCCAC
>BNVG01000176.1 GCA_025997935.1 Synergistales bacterium
AAACATAACTCAAATGAAGGGTTAAGTCAATACGCGCAAAATTGCCAGCGTAAAATTAAAAAGCGGCTTCTCTCAAAAGGCAAGAGAAGCCGTCTTCATTTGCGAGCTACCCGCAAACCCCCGCCTCTCCGTGTGGGAGCTTATAGCCGAGCCTCTCATAGTCAACAGCGTCTTCCCTGATAAAGACTCCATGAAGCGTCGCGTCAGGGAGCTGATGAGCATAGTGGGTTTAGCTGAGAGGCTCGAGAACAGCTACCCGCACGAGCTTGACGGAGGGCGAAGACAGCGAATCGGCATAGCCCGCTCGCTCGCTCTGTCGCCTGAGTTCATAGTGCTGGACGAGCCGGTCTCGGCGCTTGACGTCTGCATTCAGGCTCAGATACTGAACCTCCTGAACAGCCTGCAAAAGGAGTTTCACTATACCTACGTCTTTATATCTCACAACCTGAGCGTGGTGCGCCACGTCTCAGACAGAATCGCCGTCATGTACCTCGGGAAGATAGTGGAGCTGGCCGGCTACAAAGAGATTTTTGCGAATCCCCTTCACCCTTACACGCAGGCGCTTTTGTCCGCCATACCCGTGGCGAAGCTCGACGTGCAAAAGGACAGGATAATCTTAGAGGGCGACGTGCCTTCTCCCATCGAGCCGCCGGATTGCTGCCGATTCGCGGGGCGCTGCCGCTATTGCAAGGACTCCTGCAAACAGACTACGCCCGAGTTAGAGGAAGTTAAGAGCGGGCATTTTGTGGCTTGCGGGGTTTGCGGGTAGCTCGCAAATGAAGACGGCTTCTCTTGCCTTTTGAGAGAAGCCGCTTTTTAATTTTACGCTGGCAATTTTGCGCGTATTGACTTAACCCTTCATTTGAGTTATGTTTTATATATCCAATGAAAGGGTGATATGTTATGGGTTTTACGCTTCCTGAGTACCACACGCCTTCTTTTGAGGATTCCTTCTTAAAGGACGCCCCCAACATCAAGACAGCGCCGGTGGAAACAGATGGAGTTGCGCCTTCCGGTTATCACGCCATGTCTATTTTCCCTGAGTATTTTAAGATTGACGGCTCTTGGGTTTTGCCCGAGGAGAGCCGTATGGATTGCGTCGCCGTCACGCGGGACGCCGGCGGAGGGGCATGGGTCGATATTGTGGAGTTTCGCCGTCTCAAGCGGGGCGACAACGTCGTCTTGGGGCGCACGGAGGACGGGTCGGACGGAATTTACGTAAACGCAAATCCGTTTGAGGACGAGGGATCCGAGGGAGACGCGTTCGCGTTTCGCGTGGGCAGAAGCCGCGAGACGGCTTACTCCCGCGACTACGACGAGCTTTATGAGCTTCTTCGCTTTGAGAAAGAATACGGTTACATCGTATGGGTGCTGGGGCCGGCAGTGGCGTTTGACCACGACTCGCGCGTCGCGCTGTCTTCTCTGATAGAAAAAGGCTACGTGGACGCGCTCTTAGCCGGCAACGCCCTCGCCACCCATGACCTCGAGGCCGCGCTGTTGGGGACGGCCTTAGGGCAGGACATCTACACGCAGGAGAACCAACCAAACGGACATTACAATCATTTAGACTTGCTGAACCTCGCGCGCGGACAAGGCTCGATTGAAAAACTCATAGAGAATGAAGACATTCAGGACGGGATAATTTATTCGGCTATAAAAAAGGAAATCCCGTTCGTGCTGGCCGGCTCTATCAGGGACGACGGCCCTCTGCCGCCGGTGTACGCCAATGCCTACGAAGCGCAGGACGCCATGAGAAACATAGCGCGCAAGGCCACTACCGTCGTAGCGCTGGCGACCCAACTTCATACGATAGCCGTCGGCAATATGACGCCTTCTTATATCGTAAGCAATGAGAAAGTGCGCCCCGTCTATTTTTACTCTGTCGATATATCCGAGTTTGCCGTAAACAAACTGCGCGATAGGGGCAGTCTGTCCGCTACGCCCATAGTGGCGAACGTACAGGATTTTCTTGTGCATTTAAGCAATAATTTATTATAACGCTATTTTTTCTTCCCGACTGTAGCGGCGTAAGCCGGAAAAAGCGTCACTCCGTCTACGCCTAAAAAACGCGACAGCGCTATATCATCAAAGGCCCCTATTCCGCACGCTCCGCAGCCTATATTAGCTACGGCCAGATATAGGTTCTGGCACACATGTCCCGCGTCCTGAAATATGCCGCGGTAGGCCCGCGCCTGATACCGCCATGTCGCTCTATACTCGTCGGCTATCCATACGAAAGTCACGGCCGCTTTCTCTATAAATTTCTGATTCCTGCAGACGGCGGCTATTTCAGACGAAATATCCCTCGGGGCGTCGACTTCCTGCAACGCGTGCTCTATGGGCAAAAAACGATATATCCCTGGTTCGATGTCTTTTACCGCCCTCACAGCCAAATAAGTCTCAAACGGGTGACGTCCGCCGGCCGAGGGGACGCTTCTGTATGTGCGCTCTGACCCCACGGCAAAGCCCAATTTACGCACACCCTGAGTTGCCCAGAGTAGCCACGACAGCTCGTCCGGCGATATGGGCGCGTCGGCGTAGGCCCTGATCGAGTGGCGGCTCTCGATTGCCTCCCTCAAATCGATTGGCGGAACCTCTAACTTGTCGCTCTTGGTCAGGGGGATTGTCTTTTTTCCCTCGTCGGGCGCGAGCGTGAGCGGCGGCTGAGGCAGGCCGTTCTCAAAATATCGGCGTTCTTCAAAAGCATGATTATCTGTTCGAGATAATTTTTTGAAATACCCTGCCTTTCGGCCACTTCTTTGAGCGAAACGTATCCCTCGCTCTCATGTTCCGCTATATCGAGTAACATTCTCAGGGCGTACCTTCCCTTTGTGGAGATTTTCATAAAACCCATCCCTTTCTAATTCTTGTCAGGTCTATATTTATTCCTGATTTTGTTTTTGTTGTGCAAAACTTAGTAAGATGATAGTATAAAACAAAAATAGGAGAACGGAAGAACGGCGTGTAGGGAAAAAGTGGTCAGAGCCGCTTTGAACTCGGGGGGGGGCGTGGCATCATAACAAAAA
>BNVG01000177.1 GCA_025997935.1 Synergistales bacterium
CGGGGAAGTCCGCCCATGTAAGTTGGTATTCGGAAAGCTCTGCAAATCTGTTTTGTAAACTCGCGGAGTCTTGATTTGGATCCTTACCCTCCAGCGCCTCTGTGTAGTGCGCTTGCAATTCTTTTTCAATATCTCGCTTAACCAAGCCGGGAACCATGAAAACAAGCCTCGCCCTGTCCGCGGTCAGTGATTTTGTAACGCGTACAAGTCACCATGTGTATTTTTGCTCGGTGGATATGAGCCCGATGGATATAACCTTGAGGCTATTAGAGCGCGAGTCGGGCATAAACGAGTTAGAGCTAAAGCACATGAGAACCGGCGATTATGAGCGTTATAAAAGCCTGTATTACCAATACATAAAGCCCAAATACGGCAAACAGCTTGTGATTACAGGCAACACGGGCGGCAAGTTATTGACATTTGATGATTTTATTTTGGACTGCACGGCGCGGCAGCCGCAGTTGATAATCATTGATTTTTTGACAAACCTAAAAGCTATCGGACAGAGTGATTTAGATTTTGTTGAGATGGCCATGCCGCAGATTTTGAAATACGCGCACATGTATCAGGCGAGCTTTTTGATTTTGTCTCAGATGTCGCGCTCAAGCCGCACAGACCAAGCCGGGGGACAAATAGGAGGGCACGGCAAAGGAGGCGGCAAAATCGAGGAATTAGCCGCTACGGAGATTGAGCTTTTGAGGCACGAGGAGGACGGAGAGGAGACAAAAATTATTGCGGCAATCACCAAGGCGCGGAGGGGAAAGGCCTACAAGTTTTTTAACTTAATGTATATCGGCGATACAAAAACTTTTACCGGAGAGTCAGAATTGTGGGTAAGGGATAAAGGCAGGAGTAAATCGGCTTTTCGGAAAGTGGGGTTTTACGCGTGAATCAAGACGGGGTGTTGTTTTTTAATCTGCTCAACAGACTGTTACCATACGTAGAGGACGAGCGGGCGCGCAAACGAATAGCGGCCGAGATTACGGTCGACGTGGCGCTCAAGCGTACAAATGAGCCGCAAGGCACTATAGCCAAGAATTAGGGGGATGACATGCCGGAATGTGTAGCGCAAATTCTCGTTGGGCTGAAATACACCGACAAGCAGGGAAAAGAGGCTTCGTCCCCGCGCGTTGTAGGCCACCTTATGAAGCACAAAGACGGAAGCCAATACATTGAGTTTGACGGTTGGTTCGACTGGGGGAAATATACCGCAGGCGTCGGCAGTAAGTTTTTTATGTCTGTTAAATATCCGGCTCGCGATTCGCGTGAGCCCGGATATGATGGTTGACATTATGACGTCGTGGGACGTCCAGGCGAAGTTAGAAGACCTCATAGACATGCTGATCGACTGTCACCCGGAGGGCTTCGCCGTGCTTCTGGGCGAAGTTCAACCCCCAAACGGATCGGAAATTCTCAAAATGACCCGCGCCGCCGCGCGAGACGAGAACGAGAACGTCAAAAAATCCACGCCAGACGCTACGACGGAGGCCGAGCGCGCCGTATGGAGCGAGGAGGCGTTTGCCACTGTCGTGCAAAAAGCCTACGGCTGGAAGCATATCAACAATACTTGCAAAGGTCACAGAGAAGCTAATCTGAAGCTATGGGACGTGGTTATCGACCATGCCCGTTTTGTCGGAACAAGTCCGACGCGCATCGGCACACAGCTCGGATATGTCGCTATACGTCACGGCATCGCGCCCGATACGGTGACGCGCTATCGCAGGGAGTTCCCTATTTGTTTGGCGCGGGCGATCCTTTGCCCTCCGGCGGACGGGAGCGATTTTAGACTCATGCCGGGGTAACGGAACAAAAAGTAATGTCGCTTATAACGGGCGTTATAACAGGTTGTATAACAGGGCAATCCGTGTTATCTTCTTATTATCGAAAAATTGTATGCCTCGCCTTTACGGGCGGGGCTTTTTGTTGGCCATTGCGGAGGTGACTTAATGAAGATATGCGTCAACAAGACTACACAGCCTATCCGAAGCCAGTCCGACCGTGACGCCATTTCTGGTTATTTTTGGCGCAACAACTATCGCGATTACGCTCTTTTTGTCTTCGGTATCTACACAGGGCGGCGTATTACGGACTTGATAAAGCTCAATGTCCGTGACGTAGCCTATATAGACAGTAAACACCGATTCTGTATTGTTGAACGCCTAAAAATAACTGAGAAGAAAACGGGCAAATTCGTTGACCTCATTCTTCACCCCTCCGCCCGCCGCGCCCTGTCGAAGTATCTCAAAACACGCATCAAAGGCTCGCCCTCGATGGGCGCGTTGCTCAACGAACCTCTTTTCAAGTCACGGCAATTGAGAACGAGCGACGGCCAACGCCGTATAACTCAGCAGCACGCTTGGCGTATTCTGAGCCACGCCGCGAAAGTATGCGGTTTCAACTATAAGATAGGCACACATTCTCTGCGAAAGACTTTCGGCTATATGCTCTATCAGAACAACACCAGTATTGAGCTTATACAGAAGCTCCTGAACCACAGCAGCCCAGCCGTGACATTGGCTTATATAGGCATCACTCGGGACGATATGGACGAGGCTATTTTGAGCATCGACTAAAACCTATAAACCATTGTAAATACTACATTCTATTTTTTATCGTTTTTTGGCGATTCGCGGGCGGCTCTAATCTGCAAGGCGTTGTATCTACTGTGTTTTAAGCTAAAAATGAGTGTTAATCTTGTACGTTTTTTAACACTCGTTTTCGGAGGGTTCAAATCTCCAAAACGGCTTGCTATCACTATAAAAAAAGGTACTGGGAAGGGGGCGGCGGTTTGCGGTCAGTCCGCTGAGCCCGACTTTTCGGTAGCGACAGCGATTTTTCGTTTTAAAGTGGATCCCTTTGTCAAGACAAAAAATCAACAATCTTTAAGCTTTATTATTTGAAGATTATTACTTCATAAAAAGAACAATCTTTTTCTTTCCCGCGTAAACCTCTGCCGGAGTTTTATCCT
>BNVG01000178.1 GCA_025997935.1 Synergistales bacterium
CGAAAGCCAATCCGCTCGCATCCTCTTCCGCCCCCGGGCCTTCCCCCACAAACACAAGGGGCGAGTCGACGTTCCCCTGCCCAAAAACGGTATTGGTTCGTGTCCGGCACAAGCCGCATTTTTCGCACACGCTTACGCGCGCGGCCAGATCTTTCCACGCGCTCTCCCAAGCGGCGTCACGTTTTGTCTCATTCATCAAATCAACACCTCGTTGATGTGTATATCTACCTTATTGACCTCTATGCCCGTGAAAAACGTCAAGCCCAGCGCTATTTTCTTTTGTAGCAACCGAGCGAGGTAGAGGACGTTCTTGTCCCCGAGACGTATATCGATGGTAAGCTCGACTTCGAGATTGTCTCCGTCGGGGATGAGGCTCAGGTCTTTTACGCGCTGAATGTGATCTCCGACGATAAGAAGGCGTCTTGTCATTTCGATGATGGCCTCCTCGTCTATGGTCACTTCGCCGTCGAAGCTGAAAGGAGGCTTGACGACGGTGCGGCTCTCGTCCTGTCTCTCTTTTCCCTTGAAAAGGTCTTTGATCTGAGAGACTAATTTTCCGGCGAAGTTACGCTGAATCTGTGTGCGCGAGACCGGGATAACGTGCTGTTTTTTCTCTCTGCGCTCCTTCAGGGCGTTTTCTATATCCTCATTGGACGCGACTTCCGTTATTTGTATGACTTGCGCCGGCTCGTTCAGGCCGAGTTTGGCCGCTATCTTGTGAAGCATTTGATCCGACGTCGCTATGATCATCACTCTGCAGGGCGCGTGAGAGACCAGAAAATCCAAAACCTCTACGCGATGCAACTCGTACTGAAAAAGAGCGCGGCGAATAGCGCGCACAAGATTTTTTTCGGACTTCGCGCTTTTGCCGGCCATTATCTTCCCCTTGGAGACGATAAGGCCGTCGTCGATAACGAAATCTATGGCGTTTTGGGCAGGGGAACGTCGACTCGCCCCTTGTGTTTGTGGGGGAAGGCCCGGGGGCGGAAGAGGATGCGAGCGGATTGGCTTTCGTGGGGAAAGCGGGGCAACTTCTCACTAAAATTTTGTCGTCCGGGGATATAGACCGAGAAAGCGCTTTTATAGCGAATGTGGTAAAGTGCCGCCCACCCGAAAACCGCACGCCCCTCCCCGAAGAAATGATGGCTTGCGGCGACTGGTTAGAGGCTCAGCTTTTGTTGCTATGCCCAAAAATAATCGTCTGCCTTGGCTCGGTAGCGGCAAAATGGATTCTTAAAACCACAGAGGGGATAACGTCGCTTCGTGGGCGATGGTTTGACTGGCGCGGCATTCAAGTATTCGCCATGTTCCATCCGAGCTACCTTCTACGCAACGACTCGCGTAGCAAGGGAAGCCCGAAAGACCTGACGTGGCACGACGTGCAGGAGCTGAAAAAGCGCCTCGATTCGACTCGGTGATCAAGGGGGATTATATCGTGATTGTACAAAATAAAAAAAACCTATTATTGCGAACCATAAGCGGAATGGTCGTTATGCTTGGAATTCTCGGAAGCCTTTGGCAGGGAGGGTTGCTCTGGGCTTTGGTAGCGGCGCTGTTGGCTCTTTTGTCTCTTGACGAATACTATCGCCTTTTGTCGTCGCAGTTTCACCTTTCCCGGGGCGTCGGTTATCTCTCCGCCATAGCTGTGCTACTCTCCACCACCGAGGGGCTTAGGCCTATATCCATAACGATTATTCTCTCTCTGACGCTCTACATCGTTTTCATGGTCGAGATGGCCCGGCGGCAGGCCAAGGGAACCAGCAAGGCCATACAGAACGCCGGGGGGATATTGTCGGGGATTCTTTTCATAGTCGTGCCTTGGACGTGCCTCATTCTGCTACGCGGCCTACCCACCGGACGTCTCGTTTTGGTGGCGCTTTTCGCCTGCACATGGAGCTGCGACGTGGCGGCCTATATCGTGGGTTCGCTTTGGGGCAGTGCGCCTCTCTGCGAAAGCGTCAGCCCAAAAAAAACCTGGCAGGGCTTTGTCGGCGGCGCGCTCGGCAGTGTCCTTACCATCTCGGCCATTATTTATTTTCAGGAGCAGCCGCCGTTCCCGCTCTTTCTCATAGGCGTTATATGCGCTTTCGCCGGGCAACTCGGAGACTTGGCGGAGTCTCTCGTCAAGCGAGAGACCGGAGTCAAAGACTCCGGCAGGCTAATCCCCGGCCACGGAGGAGTATTCGACCGCTTCGACAGCATACTGCTCAACGGACTTCTGACTTATCTCGTGTTTGGGGTGGTTTTGTCGTAATGTCTGAAAATTATGTATAATATATTAAAAGCATATGCAAGCAAGAATAATAACTTGAAAATTGCGGGTTTGGAGAAATTTCTTTTTATGGAAAAGAAGCTCTTCGCGGTTTTCCAATATGCCTTCTTCCAAGGATTTCACCATTGTCGACAGCATCTGAATCTCGGCGCCCCGCTCGTCGTGACCGTTCAGGATAGTCCAGGGCGACGCGCCCGTGTCCGTGGCGTGCAACATCTCCTCGGTCAGTGCGAAAAGCTCGTCGTAACGCTTATGCCGCGCCCATTCCGCCTCTTTCACGCGCCAAGCCGACGCCGAACGCTCTTCAAGCGTTTCAAGACGTCTTTTTTGCTCTTTTTTCGAGATATGAACAAAAAATTTAATCAGCTTTGTACCACTAAAGCGAAGCTGACGCTCGAAGGTGCGCGTCTCCTCAAAAGCCTCCGCCAGGTCGTTTTCCGATAATGATTTCTCGAGTCGTCCCTCCAGAAAACGTCTGTACCAGCTTCTATTCATAAAGACTATCTGCCTTTTCGCGGGCGTTTTGCTCCAAAAAGGCCACAGGTAAGGACGAAAGACCTCTTCTTCGGACGGCTTACCTACGTTGTAGACCTTGAACCCGCGCGGATCGAGCGGACGCAAAATGCGCCCCAGAAGCGTACCCTTGCCGGCGGTATCCCAGCCCTCCAGCAAAACAAGAGCTG
>BNVG01000179.1 GCA_025997935.1 Synergistales bacterium
GTAGTAGGAGGGAGATGAGGGGAATGGAGGGGGGGTTGGTGTAAAGAAGAAGAGGGAAGAAGAGGTTAGACGGAGGGAAGGGAGGTCAGAGGTGTGGTCGTAAGATATGTGGCAAGAAGGAACGCCACGGATTCAGCGTTTATGTTTGAGGCAGAAGAGGGCATACGAAGCGTCTGAACGGGGCTGGAGTTCAGGCGTGTGGTTTTCCGATCCCCACACGGCGCGAGCTTGAGCCGTCCGCCGTTCAGGCGAGGTCGGACGAAGGAGGGAAGACCGGCGCTCCGGCGGGAGATACGGACGTCGTAGGCGTACGCCCTTACGCCGAAGGCGACTCCATGAAACGCATACACTGGAAGTCGTCGGCGCGCACGGGAAAGCTAAAGACGCGCATATATGAGGGAACGGCGGAGCGGGAAAGGCAAATAGCCGATTTCACCCGCCCCCCCTCCCCCTCCGCCGGCGCGCCCGCCCGTGGTCTTTCCCTGAAAAATCTGCTGACCGCCTTGTCCATAGCTTGCGGGATGATGGCCTTTTTTATGGGGAAAGAGGTTATCGCCCGTCCTTACGTGTTCGCTTTTCCGGCGCTGATAGCCGCCGCGGTCTTTATAGACTGGAAAGGCCTGCCTCACCCGCCGCGCCTCTTTATCAACCTCGCGTCGGTAGCCGCGCTACTCGCCATTCTCACCCACGTGCGGTACAGCTACATCATAGAGGCTTTGCTGGAGGCCGTGTTGCTGATGACGGCCATAAAAACGCTTGAAAAAAAAGAGCCCCGCGACTACGTTCAGATCTCGGCGTTGAGCCTCGCCGCCATCGTCGCCTACGCGATGCTCTCCGTCGAAAAAACTTTTATCCTGTACTGTTTCGGGACTACGCTACTCTCTATCATGTCCCTCATGCTGTCCGCCTGGCTTTCGAGGGAGCCCGACGCCCGTATCGACGGGCGCGAACTGAAACAGATCTCCATGCGCGCCGCGTCCGTCTTTTTGCTGGCGGCGGCGCTCAGCCTCCTGCTCTTTTTCGTGATGCCACGCACGGACAGGCCAATTTTCGGCTCGTACCGCAGGCAATACGGGACGGGGACGGGCGACGCGATGGGTTTAGGCTTCTCTGACCAGGTACGCTTAGGTGACGCCACAACCATACAGGGCAACGACAGACTCGCCTTCCGCGCCGTGATGAAGCCCCTTCCCAATGGATTCCTGCCATACTGGCGGGGCTTAGTTCTAGATACGTTCGACGGGCGCGTGTGGTTAGCTGACCGCAGAAGAGAAAACGGAGGAGAAACTATTTCAGATCCCGGCGCGCCCGTTATCGAGCAGGAGATTTTTCTGGAGTCGGGCAACCGGGGCGTTCTATTTACGCTCGATCAACCCGTGAGCGTCTCGGGCATAGACGCCGCCCGCCTCGGCGGCGGGGTTTTTCGCTCTCAGCCCCGCATGGCGGGCCGGAGGATGCAATACGGCGTCGTCTCCGTCCTGTCGCCTCACACAAGGCCGCCGAGCCAGAGCTTCGACAAAAGCCGCAACCTCTCGCTTCCGCCCCTCTTTATCCCGCGCTTGGCGCCTGTCGTGACAGATATGACGCGAGGCCTGAGCGACAGAGCGAAGGCGGAGGCCATAAAAGCTTACCTGTCCTCCCCGAGGTTCACGTACTCGCTCGAGGGTCTGCCGAGCGACCCCCGGAACGCCCTCGAACAGTTCATCTTCACCACGGGAAGGGGCAACTGCGAATACTTCGCCTCCGCTATGGGCGTCATGTTGCGCTTGGCCGGCGTCCCCTCGCGTCTGGTGAACGGTTATCTGGGCGGCGCTTACAGCGACGTGGGCGGATACTACATCGTTCAGGAGGACAAGGCTCACGTCTGGGTCGAGGCGTGGGACGAGGACGAGGGGGCCTGGGCGCGCTACGACCCTACGCCCGTCGGAGGCGGAGCGGGAACGGCGCAAGAGTTCGACGCCCTGGGGTTTTATTTGGATATGCTGGACTACCAATGGTCGAGGCTCATCGTAAACTACGACTTCGAGGATCAGGCGGATCTGCTGCAAAGCATGAGGGACGTCATGCAGAACCCCCGCGCCGCCGGCCTCACCCCCACGATGGAGGGGCTGCGGCGATTCTCCTCGGCTCTGTCCGGAGCGTCTGCGGCGCTTGCCGTTGTCGCCCTGTGCGTAGTCGGATTTTACCTCCTGCGCGCGTATAGACAACCCGAACTCGCCCTGCTACGCCGTTTTTTACGCGTCATGGAACGTCACGGCGTCAAGCGGCGCGAAAGCGAAGGGCTCGAGGAGTTCCTGTCACACGTCGACGAGCCCCTAAGGGTTCTCGCGTTGCCGTTTGTCCGACGCTTTGAGGATTTTTACTACGGAGGCGTGACGATAACCGCGTCAGCGCGGCGTCTTTTACGGCATGATTTGCGGCAAGAGATTAAAAAAATCGGCAGATATAAGAGATAAAAACACTCCCACTGATGGAGAAATTAAGTGAGGGGCGGTATTATGCTAAACAAGTATCTTTGGGATATGTATAAAACTTCCGCTACAGGACAGGATTCTATCAAATTTTTTGATATTGAGAGCGAAGAAGTTATCGCCGCCGAGAAAGCTGAAGGCGCTGGCAAAAACTTTGACAATCCGCTATACAAGAAATACTTCGGGCATTTCGAGCCGACTACTATAGAGGAAATCTTTGAAGGCGTATATGACCTTTGCGACTTTTGCGAAGCCCCTCCAGCACAGAATGCCGCCGAAGCTGGGGCTATATTTGAGGGACTGGTTGCTAATGGTCTACGTATCAAATGCGACGACGGGGACACCGTTATAACGAATATGCTGCAAATTATCGGTTATATACCGGAAATATCTTTGTGGCTGTATTTCAAGTACCCGGATTATTTCAAACCATACTTATTTACCCGCCGTTT
>BNVG01000180.1 GCA_025997935.1 Synergistales bacterium
TGAAATGGCGTTCAAAATCGCCGCCTCCATAGGCTTCAAGGAGGCTATGAGAAAGGCCGCGCCGGCATTGATGGAACCCATTATGGCTGTCGAGGTAGTTACACCCGAAGAGTATGTGGGGGACGTTATCGGAGACCTTTCGTCCCGGCGAGGCCGTATAGATGGCATGGACATGAGGGCAAACGCCCGCGTCGTCCGTTCCTTTGTGCCGTTGGCCAGTATGTTCGGCTACTCCACCGACCTCAGAAGCAAAACCTCGGGCCGCGCGAACTACACGATGCAGTTCGACCACTACGAGCCAACTCCTGCCGATGTCGCTGAAAAAGTTTTGAAGGGTTAATTCTTATTTATTAGGAGGGAACAAAAATGGCAAAAGAGAAATTTGACAGAAACAAACCGCACTTGAATATCGGCACCATAGGACATATCGACCACGGCAAGACAACTTTAACCGCGGCGATAACGAAGTGCCTCGCCACTCAGAAGTTAGCCGAGTTCACGGCCTACGATATGATCGACAAAGCTCCCGAGGAGCGCGAGCGCGGCATAACCATCAACATCGCCCACGTGGAGTACCAGACGGACAAGCGTCACTACGCCCACATCGACTGCCCCGGACACGCCGACTACATCAAGAACATGATAACCGGCGCCGCTCAGATGGACGGAGCTATCCTCGTCGTCAGCGCCGCCGACGGCCCCATGCCTCAGACCCGCGAGCACGTTCTTCTCGCCCGTCAGGTCAACGTCCCCGCTCTTGTCGTCTTCATGAACAAGACCGACCAGGTCGACGACCCCGAGCTTCTCGACCTCGTCGAGATGGAGATACGTGAGCTACTCAGCAAGTACGAGTTCCCCGGAGACGACATCCCCATAGTGCGCGGTTCCGCTCTTGAGGTCATGGAGAAGGGCAACGGCGCAAAGGAAGACTCCATATCCAAGCCCATCTGGGATCTCATGGACGCCTGCGACAACTATATCCCGGAGCCTGTCAGAGAGACCGAGAAGCCCTTCCTTATGCCGGTCGAAGACGTGTTTACCATTACAGGACGCGGCACGGTCGTCACAGGTCGTGTGGAGCGCGGCATAATCAAAGCGGGTGAGGAAGTAGCCATAATCGGTATGAAAGAGGACATCAAGAAGACCGTAGCTACGTCTCTTGAGATGTTCCGCAAGATACTCGACGACGCTCAGGCCGGAGATAACGTCGGCATACTGCTCAGAGGCGTGGACAAGGACGAGGTTGAGCGCGGTCAGGTATTGGCCAAGCCCGGTTCCGTTACCCCTCACACGAAGTTCAAGGCCGAGGTCTACGTCCTCAAGAAGGACGAAGGCGGACGACACACTCCCTTCTTCGCCGGCTACAAGCCCCAGTTCTACTTCCGCACAACGGACGTTACAGGCGGCATAAAGCTACCCGACGGAGTTGAAATGGTCATGCCCGGAGACAACGCCAACTTCGAGGTTGAGCTTATAGTGCCCATAGCGATGGAAGAAGGTCTCCGTTTCGCGGTACGCGAAGGCGGACATACAGTCGGCGCGGGCGTTGTTACGCAGATATTGAAGTAGGACAGAGGATACTGACGTGGCTAAAAAAATCCGTATTCGTCTGAAGGCTTTCGATCATAAAGTCCTCGATACATCCGCCACGCAAATAGCGGACACAGCGGAGAGGAGCGGAGCCGAGGTTTCCGGCCCCATCCCTCTTCCGACAAGAATCAACAAGGTTACAGTTCTGAAATCCCCTCACAAGGATAAGGACGCGAGGGAGCAGTTTGAGATGCGGACGCATAAGCGGCTTATCGATATAATCAACCCCACGCAGAAGACGATGGACGCGCTAATGCAGCTCAATCTTCCTTCCGGTGTGGACATTCAGATTAAGCTATAGGGGCGGAAATCCGCCGCCCGTAGCAGGGCATAAATTTACAAATTTTCATAATTCGTTTCTTTCAGTAAGGAGAGGAAAAGATGGGTATAGGGATACTGGGGAAAAAGATTGGCATGACGCAGATTTTTGACGCGGAAGGTCAGGCTGTGGCCGTTACGGTAATAGCCGCCGGTCCGTGTCCTGTGGTCGCCCTTCGAACCCCCGAACAGAACGGGTACTCTGCCGTTCTTCTCGGCTATGGCGCGGTTAAGCCGCACAAGCTGTCCAAACCCTTAAAGGGCCTTTTTGACAAGGTCAAGGTCGAACCCAAGCGCACGCTTCGCGAGTTCCGTTCGGACACCGCGGGCTACGAGATTGGGCAGGAAATCAGGGTGGATCTGTTCACGGCAGGAGAGAAGGTCAACGTCAGCGGAGTCAGCAAGGGCAAAGGGTTTGCCGGCGTCATCAAGAGGTATCACTTCGCGGGGCTACAGTTCAGCCACGGCACGTCGGTTATGCACCGACATGGCGGTTCCAGCGGGGCGATTTCTTACCCGGGGCGCGTTTTCCCGGGAAAGCGTATGCCCGGACACATGGGGAGCGAAAAGGTGACGGTCAAAAATCTGATGGTTGTCGCCGTGGACCTGGAAAACAACCTCCTTCTTGTCAAAGGGGCCGTGCCGGGAGCTAAAAACAGCCTGGTCACCCTCTTTAAGCAGAGTTAGGATGAAGGAGGGTCTTATATATTATGCCTACGATTAAAGTTGTGGATTTTAAGGGGCAGGAGACAGGAGAGCTGACTCTCTCAGACGCGGTGTTTGGCGCTCGTCTGCATGTTCCGGCGATGCATCAGGTGGTTGTGGCCCATCTCGCGAATTGCAGACAGGGTACGCGCTCCACGAAAACCCGTGGGGACATCTCAGGCGGCGGCGCTGAGGGCACTCTTGTGGTTTACTGCCCCAACACTCCGCAGTGGGAGGGCAAGAACCTCGCTGAGATAGCGTCCGTAATGGGCGTAAGTCCTGTAGAGGCGGCTCTCGACATCATAG
>BNVG01000181.1 GCA_025997935.1 Synergistales bacterium
ATTTGTCTTTTCTGAAATTCTCTAGTTCCAAAATGCGGCTTTCCGGTATTGGTGTTGGTGTACGCATGATCATCTCCCCTTTCAGGGAGTATCATATATTGAATCTTTATTGAAGGCAACTTGGTATTACAGCTGATTCTGGACGCTTTTGGAGTAAATGCCGCACTGAGGCTTCCAACAGCGGTGGAGTTGAGGCAACTGAAATACAGTTTCGATAAAGCGAGCGCTATATAGCTTTTATGGGGCTATAATTTTATATTGAGTCTTAGACCGATATTATTTAGTGTTTATAAGGTTTCATGTGTTATGTTTTGAAAGTTTGCTGTAAAAGTCGGGGCGATCATGGTGATTCCTCCTTGCGCTCTTGGCGCGATTTTTTGGGAAAAGTAAAAAGGCAAGAACGTGGTCGCTCATTGCCTTTTGCTGTGTGGATATGAATTTGTGGGTGATGCTAGTTCCGTTGCTATCGCCTCACATTGGCGATATAAAGCGGCTTGCCCCGAGCCCTGAGTATGTTATAACACAGGGCTTTGACAACATCGGGTGTAAGCGGTCGGGCTAGAGATTCTTACGGCAACCGCAAGATTGAGCTAATGACCTCAAAGCCTATTGCCACGCCGTTATCGGCGTTTGTTAGGTTAAGATCGTGAGCTCCCGGCAGCAGCGCGGCGCACTTCTCGCGAATAAACGAGAGCTTGTCCAAATACGCATGTCCGGTTTTGAGGATACGATCTATGCAGTCTCTCTCCATTTGCGCCAGACGGACTGTTGCGGTCTCGTGGCGTAGAGGGGTTTCGGCGTGGCTGTCGCCGTTCACGGCGAGGTCGATGTACCTTAATGCGTTTAAGGCTTGCACACGTGTCTGCGGCGTGAGCAGCTCACCGATAGTGCAATCGCGAGACTTTGCCTCGACTGCCGCCGTTTCCGCGATTTTGGCGACTATGTAGTCCGGCAGGTTGATGGTCAAAAACTTCTCGCGCTCGGCGGCGATGACTTCTTCAATCGGCACGGCCTTTATCGTCACTCCGCCTGCGATAGCGGCCACATCGTGGAATAACGCCGTGTTCGCGGATATTAACGAACCCGTATCGTTAGTCCTGATTCTTATAACCGAGTCGTCAATACGCCAGCCTGTGCTTGTCCGATGAATGACCGCCGGAATTGGGGTAATACCCGGCAAGTTAGCCGCAAGCGCGTAGTCTTTTCCACGTGACAGGTTCGCCAGCAGGACGACCGGGAGCGGTACGGCGCGGCTCGAATTTTGAGCGGCTATGTCGTCAAATGCCGATTTCAACGCTGACGGCTCCACGCAGATGAACGCCATATCGACGTTTCCGTAATCCTCTGCTGTAAGCAGTTCCAGCGGAGCAAGCGGGAACGCCGCTCCACTAAACTCAAAGGAAGGGCGGCTAACCGCCGCGAGTTCGTATCGCGCCAGTACATCCTCCTCGTCCCACGAGACGAGTTTCACCTCGACAGTCGCCCTCTTGGAGAACACGTCGGCATATCTGCCTCCGCGCCTCGTGGCAAAAACGGGCGCAAAGTCGGCGCTTCGCAAGTAAGCGGCTAGAGGTAATGTGACGGATAGCATATTGCCGCCGCCAATGATGATTGTGTTGTGCCTCGCCCCCACAGGGATGTGATTGTTGTTCATAAATCTCCTCCTTACGCGCTGAGCGCGAGAAAAGTGGCGCAAAACAAAAAGGCAAGAACGGAACGCTCAATGCCTTTTGTTTAGCTGATATGAAATTGTTATTGCTCGTAGGCGGATCGCCGCAACTTGTCCGCCTGAAGCCATACTGACACGGCACTCGGTCAACATCAGGCGTAAGCGATCTGGTGGCGAACGAACGTAGTTTGAAATATTTTCGCAATTTCTCGAATAAATTTTGAAAAATGTATTGCAATTTGTGCCGAAGTATGGTATACTGTTAGTGTTTTGAGTGAAATGGCTGGAAATTTAGCTGCGACGCCCCGAACGATACCGAATTCAGCGTAGTGGGACGCGCGGTTTGGGTTGAGGTGTCATCTTGTTTTGCGCGTGGAGTGGCGCGGAGACATTGCTCAGCTTGGCGCACTGTGGTTTGTCGTGTGCATAGGATAATCTTGCGGGAAGGCGTCTATAGCGAAGCTATGCCTGAATGGGGTTATAAAGATTGAAGACAATAGAGGAGAAGCGAACCTTATCACGGTGGTTCGCGGCAAACGCCAACTGGTGTGTGCTTTTCGTACAGACCTACGAGGAACGCAGAGTGGCGAGCCGGATTCAAGATAAGCTTGACAAAGAGGTATACGCCGTCTTCGTTCCGATGAAGAATTACGTTCACAAGAAACAAGGTAAGACGACGGTACGGAAAATTCCGTGGCTTAGCGGGTATGTATTCGTAGCGGCAATGGTCGAAGCGGAGGAACTGGCGAACGCGGTCAGTCCTCTTATTCTATTAGACTCAACCATCTACAAGTTGCTTTCCAACGACGGAGACCACGCAAGTATCTTACTGTCAGAGAAAGATAAAGCCCTTTTAACGGCGTTGCTTGACGAGAACTTCAACATACCGCCGCTTGAAGCGCTCGTGGTAGGAGATAAGGTCGAACTGATAAACAATCCGCTCGACGGGTTCGATGGTGAGGTTCTTCGGGTGAACTTGAAGAAGAAAACCGCGATGGTTCGGTTGAAATTGCTTGAAAGGACAATGGACTGTGAGTTGGCTTTGGAGCTGATGATTCCAAAGGAAAGCACAACTATTAACACACCAAAAAACTCTTGCGTTTAAACCCAATCAATGGCATAATAAAAGTATGGAAAATATAGAACGCGAGCTCGAAGTAAACGCTATAAAAATGTCTCCGCAAGAACAGGAGAACTTGCG
>BNVG01000182.1 GCA_025997935.1 Synergistales bacterium
GGTGTCCTCAAAGACGAGCGAAGATATGGCGAAATACGTGCGAGGCGATATTTCCCCCTCACGAAACCCGTCATAAGTCAAACGCCATTGCGCCAATACAAAAAAAGAGCCAATCGCCAGCAAAAACAGCGTTGGAGTGACGTAAAAGGCGAGAAAATCGCGCGAGAAAAGCAGCTTTGGGCTATTTGTATTACTCATTTAGATTACCCGTTTTGTTTGATTTTTTCATAGCGCTCATAAGCCTGCACCACTTTCTGGACAATTTCATGACGCACTATATCCGAGTGAGTGAGGTCAAAAAAATCTATTCCTTTAATGTCCTGCAAAATAGAACGCACGACGTTCAACCCCGATTCCCTGCCGCTGGGCAAATCTATTTGCGTAACGTCGCCCGTTACGACGGCTTTGGAGCCAAATCCAAGGCGCGTCAAAAACATCTTCATCTGCTCAGGCGTCGTATTTTGCGCTTCGTCGAGAATGATAAAGCTCTCGTTTAGCGTTCGCCCCCTCATATAAGCAAGCGGAGCTATCTCGATGACGCCCTTATCGATATAGCGGGCAAAACGCTCAGGCGTCAACAACTCATAAAAAGCGTCATAGAGCGGCCTAACATAAGGCTCTACCTTCTCTCGCAAGTCCCCGGGGAGAAACCCCAAACTCTCCCCGGCCTCGACAGCCGGCCTCACAAGCACGACGCGAGACACCTCTCCAGATTTAAGCATCGACACGGCGTGACATACAGCCAAATATGTCTTTCCGGTTCCGGCCGGACCGACGGCGAAAAGAATGTCATTGTTCCTTATAGCGCTCACATAAGCGCGCTGTCCGGCTGTTTTAGCTCGTATAGGCTTTCCTTTTGCCGTCACGCAAATTACATCCGTATAAAGAGCCTCCAAGCGAGGTTCCTTGCCTTCGGCCAAAGCGTCCATCGCCCTACGCACGTCGGCGGCGTAAATATCATGCCCCTTGCCGGCAACCGACGAAAGCTGGAGCAACAAATTTTTTACGACCCGCACAGGAGTTTCATCAGGGCCGCTGATATGAATATCGCAACCTCTGGCCACCAAGTTGACCGGGTAGCGCTCCTGGATAACCTCAAGATTCTCGTCATTGACGCCGGAGAGGCGCGACATCGCGCTCTCTCCGATTATCTCGACTACCTCAGAGTGAAACCGCGAACTTTTGCCGAGATGGCCTACAATATGAAGAAAATGGGCGCGGATTCCATCGCCATAAAGGATATGGCAGGGCTTCTGAACCCGGTTGACTGCATGAAATTAGTAAAGGCCATCAAAGAGAAAACCAACCTTCCTCTCGAGCTTCACTCGCACTACACCAGCGGCTTGGCGTCGATGACCTACTACGCCGGGCTTGAGGCCGGCGCGGATATAGTCGATACCGCTATTTCTCCGCTCTCTATGGGTACGAGCCAGCCGCCCACGGAGTCGCTTGTTTCCTTTGGTTGTCTCTGACATTTTATATATCCTCCTGTGATTTTGCTTTTACTTCGATTTTAGCCTTGTTCCACAATTCGTCCAACTTGGAAAGAGGGCATTCGTCCAAGCGTATCCCGGCGTAGGCGGCGTCGCTCTCGACTCTGCGGAAGCGAACCGAAAATTTACCGCAGGCGCGGGAAAGCGCCGCGTCAGGGTCGACTTTTATATGACGCGCCAAATTCACCGCCATAAAAAGCACATCGCCAAACTCGTCCTCCATAGAGTCCGCACTACCCGACTCCACGGCCTCACGCAATTCCGTCACCTCTTCGTTCAGCTTATCAAAGAGCGGCGCTACGTCATCGTTTGGCCAGTCAAAGCCGACGTGGGCCGCTTTGCCCTGAATCCTATGAGCTTTGGCAAGCGGCGGAAGCCCCTTTGGGACACCGGCCAAAATCGAAGTAAAAGCAAAATCACAGGAGTTTCATCAGGGCCGCTGATATGAATATCGCAACCTCTGGCCACCAAGTTGACCGGGTAGCGCTCCTGGATAACCTCAAGATTCTCGTCATTGACGCCGGAGAGGCGCGACATCGCGCTCTCTCCGATTATCTCGACTACCTCAGAGTGAAACCGCGAACTTTTGTCCGAGGCCATATCAGACGGCGTACGCCGCCCCGTCGGTCAGTTCTCCGAGACCGACGTCTCTTTTGTTGGCTTTCGCGTACTTCTTGGGAAGAAAGTCCTTCGCCACCTGCGGGAACATAATCCAGGTCAACGCGTCCTCCGGCTGGAGCGACCAGGCCTCCGCGTCCTTTCTCGCGCCTTCCATCTCGGACTCCAATTTCTCGCCCGGGCGGCAGGTTATGGGCGTCTCGTCCCCTATGGCGAGCTTTTGCACATCGGGGTCAAGCGGCGCCGGCGCTGTGCCGTAGTAGCCGAGGAAATACTGCTTCACTTCTTTTGGTATGACTTTCCAGCGCTGACCGGTCAGGATGTTCATAGTGGCCTGCGTGCCAACTATCTGACTTGTAGGCGTAACTAACGGGGGATACCCCATCGCCTTACGCACAACCGGGATTTCGTTCATAACGGCCTCTAATTTGTCGAGAGACTTCTGCTCTTTGAGCTGGTTGACGAGGTTTGAATACATGCCTCCCGGCACCTGATAGCGAAGGATATTTACGTCCACTCCGCCGATGTCGGCGATGAGATTGCTGTATTTTTCGCGTACCTTTTTGAAGTGCTCGGCCACCGGGATAAGGTCTTCGAGCTTTATGCCCGTATCCAAGTCCCCTCCGGACAGAGCCGCGACAAGCGACTCCGTGGGCGGCTGGCTCGTACCCATAGAGAGCGGAGAAATAGCGGTATCGACTATATCCGCGCCGGCCTCAAGCCCGGCGTAG
>BNVG01000183.1 GCA_025997935.1 Synergistales bacterium
CACCCTCAGAGCGACGTTTGAGATCATCAAAAGCCCTAAGCCTAAGAAAATTGTGATCGTAAAGAAGCGCAGTATCCTCTGCGTCCACCTGTCCGCGCATTTCCAGAAGCCGACAAAAGAAGACGCCATTTTACATCGCCCCCATCAGAAGGTTCGGCAGGAACAAAGCGATGCCCGGAACGAAAGCGATGAGAATAGTGACAAGCAAAACCACTATCAGGTAAGGCCACATTTCCTTGCTCAGCGCCCATATCCCCACATGGGCGAAGCTGTCGACGGCGAAAAGGCACATGCCCACCGGCGGCGTCAGGTTGCCTATCATAATGAGAAGCGTCATGACCACGCCGAAGTTCACGAGGTCGATGCCGAAGGTCTTGGCTATTGGCATGAAAAGCGGCAACGTGATGAGAAATATGGCATTCCCCTCAAGAAAGCACCCCATAATAAGGATGATGCCTATGATTATCCAGAGGACTCCGCTTTGAGTCGCGCCCATACTGACAAGCGCGGCTATGATGCCGTCCGGGAGTTTTTGATGTATGACGAGCCAGCCAAAAAAGTTGGCGGCCGCTATTATGAAGAGCAGGCTCACCGACTGGGCTATGGACTTGTAGATTATTTCGGGCAGGTCTTTGAGTTTGAGGTCACGGTAGAAGAACCCTAAGATCATCGCGTAGAGGCATACTACCACCGACGCCTCCGTTGGGGTGAAAAAGCCCGACATTATTCCGCCGATGATGATTACGGGCGCCATGAGCGGCCAAAAAGACCGCTTGAACTCCTTCCATCGCGTCCCCCATGACGCTTTATAGGGGGAACGGGGATAGTTGCGCCTTTTGGCGAGGATAGCGAGCGCGATCATCATGCCGGCGCTCATCAGAATACCGGGGATAAAGCCCGCCATGAAGAGTCGGGCAACGGACACGCTCGTGATGGCGCCATAGAGAACGAAAGGAATGCTCGGCGGGATAACGGGCCCTATGACCGACGACGCCGCCACGAGCGTAGCCGAAACGGCCGGCTCATATCCGTCGTCCACCATCGCCTTGTGTTCTATCTGCCCGAGGCCCGCGGCGTCAGCCACGGCTGAGCCCGACATACCGGAAAATATGACGCTCGCCATGATATTGACCTGTCCGAGTCCGCCCGATATGTGTCCGACCATGGCGGAGGCGAACGTGAATATGCGCTCCGTTATGCCTCCTACGTTCATGAGGTTGCCAGCTAATATGAAGAAAGGAATGGCAAGCAAAGTGAACCCCGTCGTGCCGTAGTACATCCTGTTGGGCAGCATGGCCAGAATGCCTCCCCCGCCCAGAGCGGTGAAGAAGATAACAGACGTCATTCCTATGGCCACCACGACGGGCACGTCTATGACGAGGAATCCTATCAATACCGCAAAGATATAAAATGTCAGCACGCCAAGCACCCCTTATTATGAAAAAAAGAGGGGAGCGTAATAATCCCCTCTTTATATCAATATCAAGAAACGGTTACTTTGTCGCCTCGGCTATTTTCATCCACTTGTCGAAGTTGGCCTCGCCTATATTCTTCTTGATCTTGTCGTAAGCCGGCCCCATCTTCGCCTTGAAGGGCGTCAAGTCCGGCTCGTCAATCTGGATACCGAGCTTACGCATCTCGTCGACTTGCTTTTGCTCCTCGTCACGGACGAGTTTACGCATCAGCGCGCGCGAGCTGTCGGACTCCTCCCTCATTACCTTCTGCTGATCGGGGGTGAGCTTGTCCCATACGTTTTTGGAGACGACGTGCACCATAGAGCTGTAAAGGTAGTTGACGATGGTGATGTACTTCTGCGACTCGTAAAGTTTGAGGTCGTAAATGACGCTTATGGGGTTCTCCTGACCGTCGACGACGCCCTGACGCATGGCCATGACGAGCTCGGCGAAAGCGATTGTCTGAACGTTGCCGCCCAGAGCCTCGATAGCGGCCTGATAGGCCATCGCCGGCGGGGTCCTTATTTTGAGACCCTGCACGTCGTCGGGAGACTTGATGGGATGTTTGGAGTTGGTTATCTGGCGGAATCCCCATTCCCAGCTGGAAAGGTAGACAAGCCCGACCTTCTCTACTTCAGGCGCGGCCCATTCCTTAAACGGCCCGTCCAAAACCCTGTCCATATGGTCATAGCCGCCGATAGAGAAAGGAATGGCGACCGCGTCGAAAAGCGGAACGTGCTTAGCGAGCTGATCTTGGCCGGAGAGACTCATATCAAGCGCCCCAATTATTACCTGCTCTAAAACCTCGGGGGGGCTGCCAAGCGCGTTGTTCGGATAGATGACGATTTTGACCTCGCCGTTGGTTCTCTTCTCCACATTTTCGGCGAACTGCTTGGCCGCTGTGTGAGAGGGGTGTTTTTCGGAACCGAAATGTCCAAGCCTCAATTCAAGAGCGGCAAAAGCGGCGGACGACCATACACAACACATAACAGTGAGCAAAACGACGGCAAATTTCTTCTTCAAACAAAACCCTCCTCTTTTTTCGATGACTATTTTGTTGAAACGAACAGCCGCCAACGACGTTCTATTATCCTCCTTTCGCGGCAGAATAAAAAAATACTAACACTTCAGATAAAAATGTCAACACCTGCGGGGAAAGAACGCATAGCAAGGTCAAAAAATTGTTTCAACGTCCTCGCGCAAATTATGCCGCTTGGTTTCCGAGTATTTTAACGCCGGGTTATGATCTCGGCGTCGCGTCGTTGGTATTATGGGTTCACAGATGTTATTTTTTCAGTTTTTTCGCTTGTTCTTCTATTGATATAATGCTAATATTTGTCAATAATATTTAGTTTGTCAA
>BNVG01000184.1 GCA_025997935.1 Synergistales bacterium
GTCAGTTCTTCTCTCAGCATTTCCAGAACTACACTACTCTTTAACTCAGCAGAATAATTTTTCCGACTGTTCACTCCCAATCTTAATCCCCCCTGGGATTCTTGTCCGATTTTCAGGGTCCATTATATTTCGTTTCGGGTTGAATTTGCAGGGGTAAAAATTAGTATTTACAATACTTTATAAAAACGAAACGGGGGTTTTTGAGTGTTAAAAATGAATGTGGAGAACATAGAATTATCTAAGCTGAAACCCTACGAAAATAACGCGCGGACTCATAGCAAAAAACAAATAGAAGCGCTCTCAAGAAGCATAGAGGAATTTGGCTTTACGCTTCCTGTTTTAATTGATAATTCCGATGGTATCATCGCCGGTCACGCGCGCTTCGAGGCTGCTATACAGATAGGAATGTCTACCGTGCCCTGCATTCGTCTCGCAAATTTTACGGAGGCGCAGCGCGCCGCGTATGTCGTCGCTGACAATAAGCTCGCCGAGATGTCAGAGTGGAACGAAGAGCTACTGCGTTCCGAGCTGAAAACATTAAAAGATGAATTTGGCTTTGAGCTTGCCACGCTTGGATTTTCAGATAAAGAGATTGACGCGCTGTCTCTTGACGGGAACTTCGAGCGCGACGCGCTGTCTCTTGACGGGAACTTCGAGCGCGACGCCACTGAGGATGAGTTGCCTGAACTACCGGAAGAAACAATAACCAAACTCGGAGATTTATGGCTTTTGGGAGAGCACCGCCTTATATGCGGCGACTCCACGGACGCCGGTGTTGTTGGGCGTTTACTTGGTGGAGCGAAGCCTCATTTAATGGTCACTGATCCTCCGTATGGCGTCAATTACGATCCTAAATGGAGGAATCGCTCAGGTGCCTCTAAAAGCGCGAGAGTGGGAGTCGTTCTGAATGACGACCGCTCAGATTGGCGCGAGGCGTGGGCTTTGTTTCCGGGAGACGTTGCCTATATATGGCATGGCGCTGTTCAATCCTTGTCCGTTGCGGACAGTCTCTTGGCTTGCGGGTTCGACATCAGGACTTTGATTGTTTGGGTCAAGGAGCGTTTTACTCTTTCGAGGGGCGATTATCACTGGCAGCACGAGACGTGTTTTTATGCCTGTAAAGACCGTAATATTGACGATGTCTGCCCTGAAGTTACACCCTTTTGTGTAGGTTTTGACTTGTGCGCTTACGCGGTGCGGGAGAAGAAAAAAAGTCGCTGGAGCGGAGGGCGTAAACAGTCTACGGTCTGGAATATTTCTTATTCTGGACAGGACGCGACAACACAACGTTCCACACAGAAGCCTGTTGAATGTATGCGACGCCCTATTTTTAACAATTCTATGCCGGGCGATATTGTCTATGAACCGTTCAGCGGTTCGGGAACAACGATAATCGCCGCGCAAAGTCTGAAACGGAAGTGCTACGCGATAGAGCTTGACCCTCGATATGTGGATATGGCGGTGGCGCGATATGAAAAGTACACAGGCAAAAAAGCCATCCTCGATAAATCCGAAGAAAGACAATACGACATCTCGAAAAGCAGCTTGTGACGGGGGAGATATGGCTAACCAGACCTACTCCACGGACTTCATAGCTAAACTCTTTATGATTTCCGAGCGGCGCGTGCAACAACTCACTAAAGAAAAGATTTTACCGCAGGTGTCACGCGGTAATTATGACGTTGTAACGACTATCCAGTCTTATGTCCGCTATCTCGGAGAGCGCATAAAAAGCGGAGACGACGCTGATTTACAGAAAGAAAGAGCCCTTTTAACGAAGGCCCAGCGCGAAACGGCGGAGCTTGAGCTCGCGCTTATGCGCGGAGAACTGCACAAAAGCGAAGATGTGATGCGCGTATGGACGGAAAACGTTATGAATTGCCGTCTCCGGTTGTTGGCTATCCCGACGAAAATAGCGCCTATTTTGGCCGAAAATAGTGACGCTCAGAGCGTACAGGAAATACTGAAAGAGGCTATATATGAAGCCATTGACGAACTCGCGGAGTATAACAAGGGGCGAATATCAAGCATGGAAATTATGGACGGAGAATGAATCTCTCTGGAGGCGTCCGCCTAAACTGACGATTGCGGAATGGGCGGACAAGGAGCGAAGACTATCATCGGAGGCCAGTTCGGAGCCGGGGCGTTGGATGAACGCTCGCGCCCCCTACCAGCGCGAGATCATGGACGCCATCAGCAACCCGTTCACGGAGCGCGTCGTTATGATGACCGCTTCACAAATTGGCAAAACGGAACTGCTTTTGAACGTCATAGGCTACCACGTCGACCAGGAACCGGCGCCGATATTGAAGCTCGACCCTACGCTTGAACTTGGCGAGGCGTTCAGCAAGGACAGGCTCGCGCCGATGATACGCGACACTCCGGCTTTGCAGGGAAAGATTAAAGACCCTCGCTCGCGCGACAGCGGCAACACGCTTTTACATAAGACTTTCCCCGGCGGCCATATCACGATAGCCGGGTCGAACTCTCCAGCGTCGCTCGCCTCACGCCCTATACGCGTGCTTATTTGCGACGAGGTAGATCGTTATCCTCAGTCGGCGGGGACGGAGGGCGACCCCGTGAGCTTGGCTATACAGCGAACGTCAAACTTCTGGAACAGGCGAATAGTTCTTGTCTCCACGCCTACGGTTATGGGAATTTCAAGAATAGAAAAAGCCTATATAGTTAATTAATTTAAGCACGCATAAATAGCCTCGACCAATGTCCTGAAATTCCGAACTGAATCTCTCAATGCCCTTTTCATATTCGCCCAAAGTTTTTCAATGGGATTCAGATCCGGTGAGTA
>BNVG01000185.1 GCA_025997935.1 Synergistales bacterium
TGATAATAGCCTCAGCGCTATCACGAGAATGTAAGTATCTTTTATCTGAAGATATGGCTGACGGTCAAATTATCGAGGGGAAAATGGTTGTAAAAAATATATTTTCGAAATGATATAAAGGAGAGACAACCCCTTAATGAATAACTTTACGATAGAGCGTCTCCCCCTTGAGGGATTGTTGCTGATAAAAACAAAGATATACGGCGACGAGAGAGGGTTTTTTATGGAGGTGTTCAACCGGCGTAGCTTCGAAGAACTGGGGTTGAACGTTGACTTTGTCCAGGAGAACCGTTCGCGCTCGCGCAAGGGAACCTTGAGAGGGTTGCATTTTCAAAAAACACACCCGCAGGGCAAATTAGTCAGCGTGACGCGGGGCGAAGTTTTCGACGTGGCGGTGGATTTAAGGAAAGGCTCCGCGACGTTTGGAAAGTGGCACGGCGTCCGCCTGACGGAGGGCGACGGTATGCTGTTTTACGTCCCGCCCGGCTTCGCGCACGGGTTTTACGTTATGTCGGAGACGGCGGACTTTATGTATCAGTGCACTGATTTTTATATGCCCGCCGACGAAGGCGGGTTGTTGTGGAACGATCCGTCCGTCGGGATAGAGTGGCCGGTCGAGGATGAAGCGCAGATTGTCATTGCGGATAAAGACAGGGCGCTTCCGACTTTGGGGGAGTAAGGCATCGCATTCAAATGGCGGTCCCAGCGGGATTCGAACCCGCGTCGCAGCCTTGAAAGGGCTGTGTCCTAGGCCCCTGGACGATGGGACCGCGCTTTTGAAAAGATTGAAAAGGTAAAACTGGTGAGTCGTGAGGGACTTGAACCCTCGACACCCGGATTAAAAGTCCGGTGCTCTACCAACTGAGCTAACGACTCGAACAAAACACCGTGACATTATAGCATAAATTCAAAAAAACAAGCGTGAAAAAGTCGCGTTTACAAATTTTTTACGCCACCCTCTCGCCGCGTTTCCACACGGAAAGAATCGGGCGCACGCCCGAGGCGTAGGCCAAAACAGCCGGCGTTTCGCCGTCCAGAACCACAAAGTCCGCCAGCTTCCCGGCCTCTAAACTTCCGACCTCTTTTTCCATGCCGATAGACCAGGCGGCGTTCAGCGTGGCTCCCGTCAGAGCCTCTTCGGGCGTCATATTCATGCCCATTATGGCGAGGCTTATGACGAAGGGCATAGACTGGCAGAAGCACGAGCCGGGATTGAGGTCTGTGGCCAAGGCCACCGGCACGCCGCGCTCTATCATTTTGCGCGCGCGCGCGAAGGGTTTCTTTAAGCTGTAGGCCGTGGCGGGCAGAAGGTCGGCCACAACGCCCGCGTTCGCCATCGCGTCAATGCCGGCGTCCGACGCGGCCAAGAGGTGTTCGGCGGAAACAGCGCCCAGCTCTCCGGCCAGCGCCGCGCCGCCAAGGTCGTTGACCTCGTCCGCGTGAATTTTTAGCCTGAACCCAAGCTCTTTGGCCCTCGATAGAATACGCCGGCTCTGCGCGACGTCGAACACGCCGTCCTCGCAGAATATGTCGCAGAATTTAGCGAGACCGCTGCGGGCTATGGCCGGCAGCATTTCCGTACACATCAGGGCCGCGTAGTCGTCGGGCTTCGTTTTATACTCCTCCGGCACGGCGTGAGCGCCCATAAACGTCGGCACGACGCTCTGGGGCGTCTCGCGGCCCACTCGCGCTATCGCGCGTAGCATCTTCAGCTCTGCCTCCGTGTCTAAGCCGTAGCCGCTCTTGATTTCGATGGTCGTTGTCCCGTAAGAGAGAGTGGAGGAGAGAACCTTCTTAGAGAACGCGTATAATTCGTCCTCGCTTGTTCCTCTCACTTTCCGCACGGAAGACAATATCCCGCCTCCGGCCTTTAGAATATCGAGATACGACCTACCCGCGAGCCTCATGGAAAACTCGCCCTCGCGGAGAGCGGCAAAGCAGGCGTGAGTGTGTGGGTCTACAAAGCCCGGCACGACGGCCGCGCCGCCAAGGTCTATCTCCATATCGACGTCGGCTGGGCTCAAATTTTTCGATACGCTCGCCTCTTCCCCGACCGATTTTATTCTCCCGCCCGAGACAAGTATAGAGCCGCTCAGCCAGACGGTTATCTCGCCCTGTTCCGTGCCCCTCCGCGCGCTCGAACCTCCCATAACGGGTGTGTAGATACGCGCGTTTCTATATAATTTTGTCGTCATATTCAGTTCATTCCTTTCAGTTATCTTTAAGCCTTTTGCTTATCTCCTCGAACTCACGCTTTATGGCCTCGTTTTCGAAGGGTTGAATATCAGGCATGGTGAGGCTTTGCAGGGAGTCGAACAAAGCCAGCCCAGAGCGTATGACGTCCTGAAGGTCTAACGCGTTTTTGACCGTCTTGTGGGTGTTTGCCGCCAGAGCGAAGTTGCGTTCGAGGTTTTCCAAAGAGCGGAGAGAGTTCTTTCTCTGGCTGTCCAAAAATTTCAGATAGACGGCCGCCGCCGACATTGTCGTCGCGTTCGCGCGCGCGTTCGCGTCGAAGGCCGCTCTCTGTTGGGCCGTGAATTTCATGTCAGCGGAGCCTTTTAGGGCGTCTTCGCGAAGCGCGGCCGCCTCACGCGCTATGACGGACAGGCGCGGCTTGTAGTCAGAGTCGATTTTGCGAACGAGTTCTTTTTGCGTATACATGAGAAGATCGTTCAGGGCTAAGTACATCCCGGCGTAGCGTAGCGTTACGCTGATA
>BNVG01000186.1 GCA_025997935.1 Synergistales bacterium
TTGCCTGAGGATCTGCACGTCGTGGCCGCCGTCCCCGATGTGCTTGTACGTACTCAGGACGCGCGGCGGGCATTGCCCAAGGAGGTGCCGTTCGGCGACGCGGTTTTCAACCTCGGGCGCGCCGCCTTGCTCTGCGCGGCCTGGGCTACGGGGCAGTGGGAACATCTCTCCTGGGGGATGGCCGACCGCCTTCATCAGCCCTATCGCTCGCGCCTCTTTCCGGGGGGCGAGATAATCATGGACAGAGTGCGAGATATACCCGGTTGCGTTGGCGTGGCCATAAGCGGTTCCGGGCCTACGGTGGCCGCTTTGGTGCGCGGGGAGGTGGGAGCGGTGGCAAACGCTTTATGCCGCACGTTCTCAGAGCATGGCGTGGCGTCGCAGTTCTTTGTGCTGCGCGGCACGGTGGATGGCGCGAGGGTGGTTAAAATATGAAAATTAGACGCTATGCGGAAACTATTGCGGCGGGCAACTGGCATACGATAGGCTTGAAGTCTGACGGAACCGCCGTGGCGACCGGCAGTGACAATGACGGCCAATGTAATATGCGCGTTCTGCGCGATGTTCGCGACATCGTCGCGGTTTCGGCGGGCGACTGGCATACGGTGGTTTTGAGATCGGACGGCGCTGTCGTGGCAATAGGCAACAACAAAGAAGATCAGTGCAATGTCGACAATTGGCGTGACATCGTAGCGGTTTCAGCTGGCGACTCGAGTACAATTGGCCTGAAATCGGACGGAACCGTCGTGACAATCGGCGGAAACAAATATGGTCAGTGCAACACCGGCGATTGGCGCGATATTGTAGCTATCTCTACTTCATCGGGTGACTCGCATACGCTGGGCCTGAAATCGGACGGAACCGTCGTGGCGGCAGGTAGTGATGAACATGGTCAGTGCAGAGTCGGCGAGTGGCGCAATATGATGATATACGTCGATTCTGATAGGTTGGAGTCGGTAAAGAGCGGCACGGAGCGCAGACGCGCCGAAGCGGAATACAGGCGGGATGAGATTGGCGCCGAGCTTGAAAAGCTGAATAAAGAACTTGAAGATTTGAAAGGCATGTCTTCCGTCATGCGTAAACTTGCGATAAAGCTGTCTATAAAAAAGCTTGGCGAAGAGCTCAAGCGGCTGTAATGTGGATGGCGGCAACGGGCGCGCCTGTTGTCGCCCGACTTACCTTAGTCAAGCATATAAGCAGGTACGCAAAATAACGTATATCTTTTCCGTAAATATTTTCTATAATGGTCATGATTGGTTAAATATAACATAAATCATATTATCGCCATTAAGGGGGAATTTTTATGGATTTCAATAAACTCACTCGCAAGAGTCAGGAGGCTGTCTCCGAGGCTCAAAATATCGCCGTATCGTATAAAAATCAGGAGGTAGACGTCGAGCACCTCTTAGTCGCGCTCCTTAGGGACGGCGGCGGGCTTGTCCCGCGCCTGTTGCAAAAAATGGAGATAGACTCCAACGCACTGCTCCAGCTTGTCACGGACGAACTGGCGCGTAAGCCCAAAGTTACGGGCGGTTCATTAGAGGCCGGGAAGGTCTATGTGACGCAGAGGCTCTCCGCGCTTTTGGTCAGGTGCGAGGAGAGGGCGAAGGGCCTGCGCGACGAGTACGTCTCCGTCGAACATCTCTTTTTGACTATGCTTGACGAGGGGACGGGGACGAACCTCGGCAAGATTTTGAACAGGCTTGGCGTCACGCCGGAGCGATTCCTGAAAGCCCTGACGGAGGTGCGCGGCTCGCAGCGCGTAAACAGCGCCGACCCGGAGGCGACATACGAGGCCCTCGAAAAATACGGGCGCGACCTCGTGGCGGCGGCGCGGGACAACAAGCTCGACCCCGTCATAGGGCGTGACGAGGAGGTGCGGCGCGTCATACGTATCCTGAGCCGCAAGACCAAAAACAACCCCGTTCTGATAGGCGACCCCGGCGTGGGCAAAACCGCCATCGTGGAGGGCTTGGCTCAGCGCATAGTGCGCGGCGACGTCCCGGAGGGACTGAAAGACCGCGCGGTTTTCGCGCTCGACATGGGGTCTCTCATCGCGGGGGCGAAGTTCAGGGGCGAGTTCGAGGAGCGTCTGAAAGCCGTGCTGAACGAAATCAAGCGAAGCGATGGGCGTATCATCCTCTTTATCGACGAGCTTCACACCATCGTCGGCGCGGGCGCGGCGGAGGGCGCGGTAGACGCCGGCAATATGCTAAAACCCATGCTCGCCCGCGGCGAGCTTCACTGCATAGGCGCTACGACCGTGAACGAATACCGAAAGTATATCGAAAAAGACGCGGCTCTGGCCCGTCGCTTCCAGCCCGTGAACGTGGCTCAGCCAAACGTGGAAGACACCATATCCATCCTTCGCGGAATACGCGAAAAATTACAGCTCCACCACGGCGTGCGTATCAGGGACAACGCGCTCGTCGCCGCCGCGACGCTCTCTAACCGCTATATCACGGATCGATTCCTCCCCGACAAGGCCATCGATTTGGTTGACGAGGCCTGCGCCATGATTCGCACGGAGATAGACTCGCTGCCCCAGGCGCTTGACGCCGCGAGTAGGCGCGTCATGCAGCTCGAAATAGAGGAAAAGGCCTTGTCGCGCGAACAGGACAATCAGGCCTCGCAGGAGCGTCTGAAACTGCTTCGAAAGGAGCTACAGGAGGCGCGCGAGGAGGCCGATTCTCTGAGGGCCCAGTACG
>BNVG01000187.1 GCA_025997935.1 Synergistales bacterium
GTTGCGGATTTCATGCTGGGTGAGTCAGAAGAGGGATACCGCGATATGGCTGAAAAGAACCTCAAGCAGTTTGAGGACAAATTAGACGAGATAGAAACGTCGCTTACGGCAAGCCGTCAGATTAAACTAAAACGGATGGGCGTCGAAGCTGTGAGGTTGGATGAATCTCAAGATTTAGGTAGCAATAGTAGTAGTAACAGCAACAGCAACAACAACGACGGTGAAGTTATGATGAACGTGGAGTTATTGCAAGCCATTAACTACGTAATAAACGGCAGATGGCATCCTGTACGCTTGCCTGTTCCAGCTCCGACATATCTTGACACACTACTCGCCCGTGACCTCCTCGTCGGCACTCCTCTTGTCTATGACGACAACAACGTAATGACCGTTTCAGTCATGGGATACCCGCAAGGGAGTTATCCGGGGATTTTACATTCATTGTCTCTGCTTCCGTTTGAGGTTAGAGTCTCCAACAGATTTATCTTCACCGACTTCCTTGACGCAAGCGGTGTTTTGACATCTCTGCGTAAACGTTGGATGCAGAAAACCAGAAGTTTCATAGCTCAGATTTTCAACAGAACAGACGCGCCGATAAATTTAGACGCCGCTAACATGGTGACCGACATAGACGAGGCGGCAATACCTCTTGACAGCGGTGATATTTGCTATGGACATCACACTTGCGTGGTTCTCGTAAGAGGACAGAGCATAAGCGAGCTTGAGGACAAGGCGAGAGAGATAGTCAAGGCGTTTGAGTTCAAAGGATTCGCGGCTCGTATCGAGAAGCGCAACGGTATGGAAGCCTTTCTGGGAAGTTTACCCGGTCATGGTTACGAGAATGTCAGGCGTCCGATGATTTCAAGTCTGAACTACGCCGACATTATCCCCACCACAACGGACTGGACAGGCGAGGAATACTGTCCGTCCGGGCATTTCCCGCCGAAGAGTCCGGCGTTACTTCAAGCCGCTTCGATGGGAAGCACTCCGTTTAGGCTTAATCTCCATGACGGTGATGTAGGGCATACCTTGATACTCGGCCCCACAGGAAGCGGCAAGTCCACGCTTCTGGCAATGATAGCCTCTCAGTTCGAGCGGTACGATGGCGCGCGCGTCTTTGCGTTTGATAAGGGATATTCAATGTTCCCACTTGTTTCATCCTGTCTTGACGCCGCTCACTACGACATAGGCGCGGGCGAATCTTCGCTTAGGTTTTGTCCTTTAGCCTCTATAGACACTCCGACAGATAGATTGGTCGCTCAGGAGTGGCTTGAAGCGGCAATAATCCTTTCCAAAGGCTCGCCTCCGTCTCCTGATGAAAGAGAGCTTATAAGTAATGCCTTAGAGACTATGGCCTCTACTACAACACCGGGCGAAGCGTCTATGCGAACACTCACAAATTTCACACATACGGTTCAGGGTTTAGATTTACGGAAATATCTGGACTATTACACAGGTAATTCTCCGGGTGGATTACTTCTCGACGGTGAAAGCAACGACATTCAGTACAGGAATTTCACCGTCTTTGAACTGGATCACGTCTATCAGATGGACGCAAAGCTCGTCATGCCGATATTTCTGTTTTTGTTTCGGGAAATAGAAAAGCGTTTGGATTCAATAACTGAGAATTCGCACAACCCGCCGTCGTTAATCATCATAGACGAGGCTTGGCTTGCTCTTTCTCATGAGATGTTCCAGAGAAAGATAAAGGAATGGCTTTTGGTCTTGAGGAAAAAGAACTGCGCCGTTGTCTTAGCCACTCAGAACCTGTCGGATATAGTCAACTCACCGATACGACAGACGATGCTCGAATCTTGTTTCACGAGGATACTTCTGCCTAACCCAAGCGCGATGAACGACGACCTGAAAGACCTCTATATGGGGTATCTCGGTCTTAACAAACAACAAGTGCGGCTTATCGCGGGCGCGGAGATGAAGCGGCATTATTACTACGCCGCGCCTAATTCACGTAATTACAGATTGTTCGATTTGGGTCTCGCTCCTGTGGCATTGTCTTTTGTCGGGGCTTCAAACAAGGACGATTTGAAAACTATTCGGGAACTGCAAGGGCAATACGGGGAAGAATGGCCGGCGTACTGGCTGAAATCGCGTGAGCTACCGGATTGGGGGGATTTATGGCGTGAGAGGTACACCGAACATCAGGCGGTAACAAAGGCAGTGGAACAGACAGAATTGACAGAACTGGCAGAACTGGCAGAACAAAAAGAGTAGCCAGAGTTGACAGAACAGGAGGTTACAAAATGAAAGGGTTAAGAACTGTAAGAAAGATTGTTACGTTGTGTGTTTTATCGTGTTCAGTCATTAGCGCCGCTCCGGTGAGCGTCGCCTTTGCCGGAGGAGGCGGTCTCAGCGGCGGAGCTACTGAGATGACGCAGATGATGAATAACTCGGAGTTGGCGACGCAGGTCTCTAAAATGGCGCAGCAGATTCAAAACCAGATACAGATGATTCAGGACATGGTTTACAACACCTTGACAATACCAGATCAGCTTTTCAGTTCCTCATCTATGTTGGACAAGTTGTAGGCGATACCTTTTGTCCTGTTGATAACGCCGTTGACCTTGCAGTTCCCGAATCGTTTTCAAATCGTCCTTGTTTGAAGCCCCGACAAAAGACAATGCCACAGGAGCGAGACCCAAATCGAACAATCTGTAATTACG
>BNVG01000188.1 GCA_025997935.1 Synergistales bacterium
TCAATAATCTTGACGCAAAAAACTTTGATGCAAAAGGAGTTTTGGGGCCAATTCAAAGATTACGAAGCCACGTCCTTCGGTGGCGTGCCTTATATTTATGAAATGCTCGATAAATTGCGCTTTTTCAGAATGGATCTTCCATCACTTCGTACCATGACGCAGGCAGGCGGTAAATTATCCCCCGAGCTTCATAAAAAATTCGCCGACTATGCGGACAAAGTGGGTAAACGTTTTATCGTCATGTACGGGCAGACAGAAGCGACGGCACGAATGTCGTATCTGCCACACCAAAAATCTTCAGAAAAATACGGAAGTATGGGAATAGCGATTCCGGGAGGAGAACTATCGCTTATCGACATTGACGGCTCCGAGATAAGTGTGCCCGATGTAGTGGGAGAGCTGCTTTATAAAGGTGATAATGTTACCTTGGGTTATGCCGAAAGCGGAGCCGATTTAATAAAAGGCGACGAGCGCGGCGGTGTTTTGGTTACGGGTGATATGGCTAAACGCGACGCCGACGGTTATTATTACATCGTAGGACGCAAAAAAAGGTTTCTTAAAATTTTTGGAAGCAGAGTAAATCTCGACGAAACCGAGCGCATGGTCAAAGACGCTTTCCCCGATTTGGACTGTGCCTGCGGTGGCGTCGACGACAGAATGAATGTGTTCATAACAAACGACTCACTGTGCAAAAACGTGCTTAAATTCCTCGCCGATAAAACCGGATTTAATCATATCGCGTTCAACGTTATGGATGTTCGCGACATACCGAGAAATGATTCGGGTAAAATTCTATATAGCAAATTGAATGAAATTGAGTGAAACACATGACATATGATGAAATACTGCAAATACCTCCCTTTTCGCTTGAGCTATGCGAAAAAGAGAAAATACTGACCGAAAGTCTGAAAGGGCTTACGATACGGCATATAGCTACTTGTCCACAATACGCCATGATGATGCGCGCCGTAGGTTTTGAGCCGAAAAACGTTGAGAGCTATTATGACATTCCGTTTTTACCGGTCAGTTTATTTAAAGAACTTGATTTAGTCAGTGTGCCGCAAAACGATATATTCAAGTGCCTGACTTCTTCGGGCACAACAGGGCAGACCGTTTCTAAAATCTACCTCGACCGCGCCACGTCCGCAAATCAACAAAAAACGCTTGTAAAGATAGTTTCTGATTTTACGGGTTTAGCACGAATGCCAATGCTCATAATCGACAGTGGTGCGGTCATCAAAGACCGCGCCATGTTTTCGGCAAGAGGGGCAGGGATACTTGGATTTTCTATATTCGGCCTTGATAAGACGTATGCATTAGGTGACGATATGCAAATCGATATTCCAGCCGTTGAATCATTCATCGAACGGCATAGGGGCGAAAAAATATTGCTTTTTGGCTTCACGTTCATGGTATGGCAGCATTTCTACAAAGAACTCCTGATACTCGAAAATAAACTTGACCTGTCGAACGGTATGCTCATACATGGCGGCGGTTGGAAAAAATTAGTATCCGAATCTGTTTCGCGTGAAGAGTTCAATCAACGGTTGACGGATGTCTGCGGGTTGTCCGATATATTTGATTATTATGGGATGGTAGAGCAGACTGGTTGTATATATATGGAATGCGAACACGGGCATCTTCACGCGAGTATTTTTTCCGACGTTATAACGAGACGGCACGTTAATTTCAAGTCCTGCGATATTGGGGAACCGGGGATAATTCAAGCCGTGTCCATGCTGCCGGAGTCATATCCGGGTCACTCACTACTGACTGAGGACGAGGGCATAATTTTGGGTGAGGATGATTGTCCTTGCGGCAGGAAGGGCAAGTACTTTAAGGTAAACGGCAGATTGAAAAACGCCGAAATACGGGGGTGCAGCGATACTTATGCAACCGGGTTTTGAAAACTTCAGTGAATTGAATTTCGTTGTCGGTAACGGAATTGTCGCAGATAATATGCCGTCCATTGCGCCCATGCAACCGTTTTCAGACAAGGCGATTTCCTTTTTGAACGATTTATCCAAAAAGATCATGTCTGCGGGAAGAGCATATTCCGATGTGTTCACATTTGGTTTTTGGTGCAGACGCTCCGCCCTTTTAAAAGAAAAGGACAAATATGACGACCTGAGTTATCGCTTAGGTAGGGGCGTTATATTTCATAGCACGCCCTCAAACGTACCCGTCAATTTCGCTTTTAGCTTTGCCGCGGGATTGCTGGCCGGAAACGCCAATATCGTCAGGCTTCCGGCTCTGAATTTTGAACAAGTAAGCATAATATGCACATTTATCAATGACTTAATTGCGCATGATCACAAAGAATTGCAACCGTATGTCTGTATGGCTAAATATCCGACAACTGCGGAAATTACGGATAAGTTTTCGGCTCTTTGCGATGTTCGTGTGATATGGGGCGGGGATGACACGATTGCCGAAATAAGAAAATCGCGCCTTTTACCGAGGGCTACGGAAATTACTTTTGCTGATAGGCATTCTGCGGCGGTGATTGACGCGGATGCTTACTTGGCCGCAGAAGATAAAAACAAACTTGCACAGAATTTTTACAACGATACATATTTCAGCGATCAAAACGCCTGCACGAGTCCGCG
>BNVG01000189.1 GCA_025997935.1 Synergistales bacterium
GATAAAATCGAGATTTTTTACTTGCCGCCTTACACTCCTGAGCGTAACCCGGACGAATATTTGAATGGCAACTTGAAGCGTGAAATAGCCAAGCGCGGTCATTCAAAAAATCTGAAAGATCTGCGTTTCAACACAAACAGCATAATGCGGAAAATTCAAAAAGACAGGAACCATGTTAAGAGTTATTTTGAAAATAAGTTCATCAGTTATGCCGCTTGAGATACGTAAGAGTTATTTGGTGGGTTAATAACTCGATTAAATGAATGGAAGCAGAGGTGTAGACCGTGGGTGACAAAACAATACGAGCGAAAAACGAAATCGAGCGCGAGAAAAACTTTACCCCGCAAGAGGCGTTAGAATTCTTGCGGGGTAAAAAGAATTTTCGCTTTATGTCGGACGGCATAGAGCGTGAGTTACATAGGCTTGGATATACTGGCAACACCATAGAAGCGCTTCGGGCATGTATGGATAAGGCCGGCATTAAGTCAGCCGACGGTAAACTCGAAAAAATATGGCTGGAAGACGGCAAGTTCCCTGATAAGGAATACGCAATTAAACTGTGCTTTGCGTTCGGGCTTTCGTCTAAGAAGGACGAGTCCAATCCGGAGGCGGTCACGGCGTTGGAGTTTTTGTGGAACGTGTGTCGAGTCAATGGGTTCAATTATCGGTGCGCGGACGACATAATCTACAGCTACGCGCTTGATAATGGTAAGCGTTATGAGTGCGCAGCGGCTTTGATAAAGCGCTACGAAGCCGAAACTAACAATATAGCCGCAGACGACAGCGAAGGCGAGACCAAAGGCACATCCACGCTGTGGGAGATTTTCGGCGATTTGAAGGGCATTGACGAAAGCGAACTTCTCGCGGAGCTGAAGGATAACGCCCATCATTTTTATAACTACAATAAGACATCTAAAAAAGAATTCATCAAGCTCTATGACAAGCTGACCGCTCTTGTACGAGCGGATATTGAGGAAGATAAGCTAAACGCCGAGAACGGCGAGATAGAAGCCTATGAAAGAAGCAAACGCCAAATGCCCGTCGCCGTTTACGATGAGATTATATATGACGGCTATATCCGCGCACTCACAGGCAAAAAAAGAGGAAACCTACCGGATGCCGCCAAGACTGTTTTGGGCGGTATTTTGGATAAGTTCCCGACGAAGGACTATATTGACGAAATGCGCAGTTTGGCTAAGGACAACCTAAAAGCGAACACCGATCTTGGGCACGGCTACGCTCGAAAAGTATATTTGCTGTGTTTCTTCGCGAACTACGCGTTCAAGGGCAAAGTTGACTACGAGGATTTCTACCGCGCACTTGACAGCAAGCTGCTAAAGTGCAGCTATGGTGTGCTTTATCCCGCGAACCCCTTTGACTGGATTATTCTGAATTCGATTCGCTCGTTGTGCCGAGAGGACGTTTACGAGGCAGACGCTCTCGAATTGTTGACCGACACGATTACCCAGCTTGTTGGCGGGCAGTTAGTTTAGCCGAAAGGAGGCAACCGCGCTATGGCTCGAATACCGTTAAAACCCGACACTCCCATAACTCTCAAAGGAACAGATTATCGCTTCGTAAAACTATTGTCCGACCACGGCGGCAGTTGCCTTGTTTATGAGGCAACACGGTTGGAAGACGGGCATAAATTCGTTATTAAGGAGTTCTATCCGAAGGAATTGGTGCGATACATAAGCCGTATGGAAGACGGGCGATTGGAAGTTAGTGAGAGCCGTTCACAAAGATTTGAATTGGAGAAGCAACGATTTGTTGATGGTGTTGAGCGACAAACGGCGTTTTATGATTATGACTCAAACCACAAATTGGAAACCCCGGATTCGGACAAAAATGTGAACGGAACGGCGTACTCAATGCTTTCCTTGACGAAAGGCGTGACACTATCAGAAACTAATCGCGCAAAACTCTCTGCTTGCGAGATCGCGCAAATAATGATTTCCATATGTAATGCCATAAATGGATTGCACGGCAAGAAACAACTTTATCTTGATGTTAAGCCTGATAACGTATGGCTTTTTGATGTGGTGTATGGCGAAAGTCGCCGCATTGCTCTTTTTGACTTTGATACCGTTGCGGACAAGCATAACCTGCCGCAGACGGGGTTTAAGTCAGACGGGTGGTCGCCGAATGAACAAGAGGCTTGGCAGCGTGAGGAAATAAACGAAACCGCTGATGTTTACTCCATTGGAGCGGTTTTCTACTGGTTACTAATGGACGAGAAAGTGGACGACGATTTGCCGACACAGATTTTGCAGGATGATTTTGATTGGCTGAAATCAAGCAGCGCACTAAAGGAACGCCAAGGAGACATTGAAACCGTTAAAGATATTTTCAGAGCTACGCTCAATCGCACTCCGTCTCAGCGTACACGCGATTTGCATTGGCTTGCGGGGAGGTTTGTAGCAATGGACGGGGAGCGTAAGATCCGCGGTGAAAATGAAACTATATGGGAGCAAAACGAGAGAACGCACGCTGAAAATGATGTCACACATGTGCTGCTATCCGAAGTGACAAAGAAACTAGATGATTTGTCGGGGAGGCAACAAGAGAGCGGAGAAGATAAAAAGACACTCGAACGCAT
>BNVG01000190.1 GCA_025997935.1 Synergistales bacterium
CACAACGCCCGTCTGCATTGAGGTGTAAACCTCGCCCATCGAAATGGGCGTGCCCGCCGCGCCGAAGGCCTCCATCGTCGCCAAGAAAATCTCGCTCTCGGGCACGCGAATTTTCAGGCCCTTCATGCCGCCTATGGCCGACGTCCCGGCTGCGGACGAGCCGGAGATAGCCCCGAAGAACAAGCAGGCCACTATGTCAACGTGCGCGAGGCTCCCGGCTATCCAGCCCACCAAAGACTGAGACAGTCGTATGAGCCTGTCCGTTATGCCGCCCTGCATCATTATCTCGCCCGCCAGGATGAAGAACGGCACGGCCATCAATGAGTATATGTTTACGCCCTTGACTAAGTTCTGCACCACGGCGGCGGCGGGGATGCCTATATAGATACTCGTCACCATCGACGCGAACAAAACGGCGTAGGCGATATGCACGCCGAGCGCCACGAGAACGAAGAACACGCCGAGCAGAATCAGGACAGCGTCAAGATTTGCCGCCATAAATCTCACCTATCCTTTCGATTGTGGCGATAACCATAAAGACGCACGCGACAGGGACGGCGCCGTACATCCATACATAAGAAATCCCCGTGCCCGACATCTTGCTCGGGGCGACCAACTTCAGGAGCGGCATACTGTAATAGAACAGCATACCGATAATTCCGAGGAGGATAACGTGGACTATCAGCTCAAGCGCGCGTAGCGCGGGCCTGGACAATACCATATCCCAGCAAGTCACGCGGATATGCCTGTTGTCCCAAATGGCGAGCGACGCGGAGAGCATCGAGAACCACACCATACACTCAAGCGCCACTTCTTCGCCCCAGCGCGGTGAGTCGTTCAGAATATAGCGGCAAAACACCACATAGCACACGGTTACAACCATGCCCAGCACAAAAAACACGCTGAAAGCCTCGACGATTTTGTAAAGGAATTTAGTAAATTTCTTCAACACCCTCATCACTCGCTTTTCTGCTTTTTAAGGGCCAAAATATGTAGGGGCGGCTATCAGCCGCCCGCTATACATGTCCGCTATCTTAAATTTACGTTATTTCTTCCCCTGAATCCGAGCGATCAAATCCTCGTAACCAACGCCGAACTTGTCGTAAAGAGGTTTCACGGCCTCGACCCAAGCCGGCTTGTCGGTGAGCTGCAAAATCTCCACGCCGCGGCTCTTCGCGAGCTCCTGGGCGTCGAGGTCGTTCTTTATCGCGAAGGCGTCAAACGCCTTGCTGGCCTCGCTCCAAGCCTCGAGAAGAGCCTTCTGGTCATCGGCGGTGAGCTTATCCCAGGTTATCTTGGAGATTACTACGGGGCAGATGTTGAAGTTGTGCGCGTCGAGGGTTATATACTTGCATACCTCGTCGAAGCGGTTGGAGTTGAACGTGTCGACGGTGTTCTCCGCGCCGTCCACAACGCCCGTCTGCATTGAGGTGTAAACCTCGCCCATCGAAATGGGCGTGCCCGCCGCGCCGAAGGCCTCCATCGTCGCCAAGAAAATCTCGCTCTCGGGCACGCGAATTTTCAGGCCCTTCATGTCGCCGATGCTCGTCACCTTTTTGGATTTGAGGAAGAGGTTGCGCGCGGGCTCGATAAGCCAGCCTACGGCCTTGAGCTGAAGGTTGGCGGCGTCCACGTCGGCTAAGAATTGGTCGCCCACGGGGCCGTAAAGCACCTTCTGAGCCGCCTCTTTGCTGTCAAAGAGATAAGGCAAAGAGAGAACCTTCATGCTCTGCACGCCGAAGTCATAGAGAACGGAGGCGTCGCAACGGTACATATCAAGAGCGCCCATCTGAACCTGCTGAATGACGGTAGGAGCGGGCCCCATCATGCCGGAGCCGAACTGCTGAACCCCGAGTTTTCCGCCGGTCTTCTGGCCGAGAAGCTCGCCGAACATCTTGAGGTGAACTCCGATAGAGCTCGTGTCAGGCTGGCTGTCGGGATATTTGAGCAACTGCGGAGCGGCGAAAGCTGAACCTGCGGCAAAAGCGACGAAAGCAATCAACAAAGCGACGAACAGAGACTTCTTCATAATACAATTACCTCCCTATCAAAATTCCATTCTGAATGGGTTTTCTCTCTCGTAACGATCACCCTTCGAATGGTTGTAGCCGATATAAGAAACGCCCAAAAACCCGAACAAATCGTAAAGCGTAGCGGAGTGGTTCCCGTACATGACGGCGGAGTGGTGGGGAAAATGTTTTTCCAAAAGAACATATCTGTAAAAACGCGCCATCTCCGATATGCCGAAAAGCGCGTAACAGCCGTAGGTTTTCAGGTCAATGGGGAGAATTTCACCCCTCGCGATATAGGCCTGTAGACGCCCTTCGGCGTTCCCATGCAGACGAAAAGCGGAAATCTCGCCCGGCTTCATGCGCCCCTCAAGCGTCCCGCGCGTCTCCTCTTTGCCCGTCTCGGGGGCCTTGGGATCCTTGCGGTTCATCTTGTAGCGAAGCTCGCTCTCGGCCAACAGAGATATGGGCGTGTTGCCGCAGTGAAAGCCTATGAACATCTCTTCTTTTCTGTAAGCTGATTTGGCCGTCTTCAGATATTCCTGATAAGCGTCCTCCGGTACGGAGTTGTTTATATCGAGAAGC
>BNVG01000191.1 GCA_025997935.1 Synergistales bacterium
GCCGTTGAGTTTTTGCCCATAATGGAGCATCCTTTCTATGGTTCCTGGGGGTATCAGACTTTGGGGTATTTCGCGCCGTCGAGCCGCTATGGTACGCCGGATGATTTTATGTATTTGGTGGATAAACTTCATCAGGCTGGAGTGGCCGTCATACTCGACTGGGTGCCGAGCCATTTTCCGACGGACGATTACGGCCTTGCCCGCTATGACGGCACGGCCCTCTACGAGCATCAGGATCCCCGAAAAGGCTTCCACCCTGACTGGGGCAGCTATATATTCAATTACAGCCGCAACGAAGTCCGCAGCTACCTCATATCGAGCGCAATCTACTGGCTCGAGCAGTATCATATAGACGGCCTGCGTATAGACGCCGTCGCGTCGATGTTGTATTTGGATTACTCGCGTAAGCGCGGGGAGTGGGAGCCAAACATACACGGCGGGCGCGAAAATTTGGAGGCCATAGCCTTTTTGCGCGATATGAATAAAGAGATTTACGGACGTTTCCCCGACGTTCAGACCATAGCGGAGGAGTCCACGGACTGGCCTATGGTGTCACGTCCCGTTTTCATAGGGGGCTTAGGCTTCGGCATGAAATGGAACATGGGTTGGATGCACGATATGCTCTCCTATATGAGCCACGAGTCCGTTCATCGCAGCTTCCATCATCATCAGCTTACGTTCAGCATATGGTACGCTTTCAGCGAAAACTTTATGTTGCCTATATCTCACGACGAGGTCGTACACGGCAAGGGTTCGCTTGTGAATAAAATGCCGGGCGACTGGTGGCAGCGCCGCGCCAATTTGCGTCTGCTTTTGGGCTATATGTGGATGCACCCGGGCAAAAAACTGCTCTTTATGGGATGCGAGTTCGGGCAGGGGCTTGAGTGGAACCACAACGCGGCGCTCGAGTGGCATCTTTTGGACAAGCCGGAGTTCAGGGGTATTCAGCAGTGGGTCAAGGATTTGAACGCCGCGCTTATCCACAACCCCCCGCTTTATGAGCTTGATTTCAGACAAGAGGGTTTTCAGTGGATAGATTGCTCCGACTGGCAAAAGAGCGTCGTGGCTTTTTTGCGTAAGGGCGAGCGTGACGACGAGTTTATATTGGTCGTGGCAAACTTCACGCCTGTGCCGCGGGACTGCTATCGCATAGGCGTCCCTTACGGAGGGTTTTGGGCGGAGATACTGAACAGCGACGCGGCCGGTTACGGAGGCAGCGGCATAGGCAACGCCGGAGGCATGGACGCCGACGTTTATCCGTCGCACGGGCACGGATATTCTCTTCCTCTGACCCTGCCGCCTTTGGGTATCGTCGTTTTCAAGAATATAAATAGAGAGGTCTGAGTGAAGCAAATGCCTCGTTACGTTTGCGTGCATGGACATTTTTATCAGCCGCCGCGCGAGAATCCGTGGTTGGAATTTGTCGAGCAACAAGAGACGGCCGCCCCTTGGCATGACTGGAACGATCGCGTAACCGCCGAGTGTTACAGGCGTAACTCCGCCTCTCGCATTCTGGATTCAAAAGGCGATATACGAAAAATATGCAACAACTACTCCATGATGAGCTTCAACATGGGGCCGACGTTGTTGTCCTGGATGAAAGAAAAAGCGCCGAGTTGTTACGAAGGCGTAACGGACGCCGACGCCTTGAGCGTGAAACGCTTCGGCGGGCATGGTTCCGCGCTGGCTCAGGTCTACAACCATATGATAATGCCGTTGGCCAACAATCGCGACAAGAGAACGCAGGTCAAGTGGGGCGTAGCCGACTTCAAAAGCCACTTCGGGAGGGTTCCTGAGGGCATGTGGTTAGCGGAGACCGCCGTTGATACGGATACGCTCGAGGCTTTGGCGGAGAGCGGCGTAAAATTCACAATTCTTGCCCCGAAACAGGCAAGCGAGATACGCGCGCTCAGCAATGTCTCAAGCGCCTGGCAGGACGTCAAGTGGGAAAAAATAGATACAAGCCGGGCTTATCGCTGTGAGTTGCCGTCGGGCAAAAACATCGCTATTTTCTTTTATGACGGCTCCCTCTCGCACGCGATAGCGTTTGAGGGATTGCTCAACGACGGGGGGTATTTCGCCCGCCGTCTTGTGGACGCAAAGCCTGAGGCGGGCTATAACGTTTTATCAAACGTGGCTACGGACGGGGAGTCTTACGGACATCATCATGACCACGGCGATATGGCTCTGTCTTATTGCCTCGAGGCCATAGAAAACCGAAAGGACGCAAAGCTCACCATTTACGGCCAATTCTTAGAGGAAAATCCGCCCAGGTTTCTTGTGCGTATAGTGGAAAACTCCTCCTGGAGCTGCGCCCACGGTGTGGAGAGATGGAGGAGCGACTGCGGCTGTTCAGCGGGCACTCCGGGTTATCACCAAAAATGGAGAGCGCCGCTCAGAGAGGCTCTCGACTGGCTGCGCGACAAGCTCATAGCGCAGTTTGAGTATATGGGGGCAAAATACCTGAAAGACCACTGGGCGGCTCGGGACGACTATATAGAAGTGATTTTGAACCGTTCGCGCTCCTTCGTGGACTCGTGGTTGGCTTCTCACGCCGCTCACCCC
>BNVG01000192.1 GCA_025997935.1 Synergistales bacterium
GCGAGTATCGTCCCAAGCGCCGCGCCCCTTACGCCCATATCCATACCTATTATGAAAAGCGCGTCAAACACGATGTTGGCCAACGCCCCTATCAACTGAGTCCCCATAGAAAACGCCGGACGCCCCTCCGCCCTGATGCAAAAATTGAGCGCAAAGCCCAAGCCAGAATACGGAATACCCCAGATTATCACCCGCATATACTCCCCCGACGCCGCGAGAAGTCCCTCTCCCGCCCCGCTGAGCCTCAATATGGCTTCGAGCCTCCATGAGCCCAAAACCGCTATGACGCATGACACCACAAAAATCGAGCTTGCCGTCGTCCCCAGGATTTTCTCGGCGCGCTCCCGCTTGCCCTCGCCAAGAGCGGTAGATATTAGAGTCGCCGACCCCACGCCGAAGAGAAGGGATATTCCGAAATTGAACATCATAAACGAAAAACAAATCCCCGCCGCCGCCAGACCCTCCGGCCCCACGTATTGCCCAACAAAGATACGATCTACGATATTGTAAAGCGCGTTTGCCAGCATCCCCACGATAGAGGGCAGGGCAAAGGAAAATATCAGCCCAAAAACGGGCGCGCTACCCATTCGTTCAGGACGGTTGTCCATTTGAATATACCTCGCTTTTGCGTGTTTTTTATAACTATACACTTCAAAGAAGCCGTTTGAAACGGCAATATAGCCATTGCTCTTCATGTATAATTGAATTGTTTTTGAACGGGTTGGGAGATGAGCGAGTTGGATTCTTCGGAAACGCTGTTTTTGGCCGAAAAACTGATGGGGCTTTTTTGGGTCTTGGTTCAGCAAACGTGTTTTTGCGGAACTAAAATCCTGTATGAAAGCCTGTCGCGCGAACGCGCGCGCGTCAGGACAATTTTATTTTTTCAGTGCGTGATATTTTTGGCCTTTTGCGCCGTCTCGTTCGAACGGGAGCTCGGCATTCCGTTTCTTTCTTCCGCGCTATGGATAGGGGAAAGGGATTTTTACCCCTGGGCCGTTCGGGTAATTCTCTGCTCTGGTATGGTCTTGTTTGACGCTCTGCTGGCGCTCTATATTTACAGAATCTTCAGGCTGTGTTACGACGGCCATACGGCTTTTTGCCCGACTTTTCTGTGGGACACGTTTGTATTTTTATGCGTCACCGCTGTGTGCGCGGGTTTTATAAATCAAAGCGTATCTACGACTATCGCTCACGACCTCGATATGGATATGGAATTTACATGGATAGCGCGGTCGTTTTTGGCGTTCAGTAATTTTTTCTACGTGCTGTTTGAGACTTGCGCCGCCGCCGTATTGTTTCGCGCTTGGTTCGTCATAAATGAAAGCAACGGAAAAATCAAGGAGGGCGCGACAAATGTTTGACGCAATATGCCTGTGGTTGGCTCAAAATTACAGCGCTGAAGTTCACTTGAGCGGGTTGAAATTCGCCGGCATGATGTGTAGCTACGCCGACATAGCCGCGATATTCCTCTTCGCTAAAATACGGGATCTGGCCCTTAACGCGGAGTTCGGGGCCTCCTCAAAACAAAAACGCGCAAACTTAATCATATACCGCGCGTTGGCCCTTTGCGCGCTTCTCACCTTAGCTCTGTTTTTGCCTCAAACCAGCGCCACGTTTTTCGCGATGCAGTTTGTCGTATTGCTCATTCCCTATCTTATACTTATCCACGTCGTAGCGACCGGGGTAAAACCCCTTACCCGTCTGCTTAAAAGCTACATAAAAGAAATAAAATCCGCGCCATGATTTTAGCTGTTTTTGACCTCGAGACGAACGGAGGACCCGGGGCTTCCGTTTTGTCGGCTTCGTCCATAGTTTTTGACGAACTTGGGCGCATACTTGATATTTTTAACCGCTTCTATCTGCCTGTCGAAAAGTTCGACGCCTTCACGGCGCGTATCCACGGCCTCACGCCGGGAAGGTTGGGGGTGTTGCGCGCGGGGTCTCGTCACTACGATTATTTTTTAGAGGACTGGATAAATTTGGTTTACTTTTGGAAAGAATCAGGCGTCGAGGGGGTGGTTGTGCATAACCTCTCTTTTGACGCCTCGTTTTTGCCGGAGATGGCGCAGGGGACTTTTTTGTGGTGGTGCTCGATGAGGGGGCTGACTCGGCATTGCGCTATCCCAAAACGCCCTGGCAACGCCAAAACGGGCGGCGCGTCATTCAAATGGCCCAAGCTCGCGGAGGCCGTAGATATAATCTGCAACGGGCCGCGCGCGCTTTTACCGCCCCCCGAAACGGAGAGAATAGAGGACGCGCTGAACGGCGACTTCCCGCACGTCTCTTTGTTCGATTGTTTCGAGCTTTACCGCGTGGTCAGCCGCCTGTCGCTTCACGCCCCTCACCTATTGCGTTTTGCCCCGTCAGGCGTTCCGTTCAACAAAACGCGCGACCGCACGGCTTTAGAGTCGGAGCCCTACCCGTCGCCCGATAGCTTTACGAAAAGCGTAAAGCTCTACGAACACAATTTAAGGTCGCTTATATCCGTTTCACAGTCGCGTGAATAACATCCCCGACGTAAAAACCTCTGACCCCCGCGCCGGTCTCAAGCAACAGCTCCCCG
>BNVG01000193.1 GCA_025997935.1 Synergistales bacterium
AGATAAAATATGGGCGAATAAAATTGTCGATTGTGCTGACAACGCAAAAACCCCAGAGTAGCAGAATGGCGCAGTTCTTGATATCGCCCACGAGAAAGAGATAAATGGAACCCGGTATCCAGACCGTCGGCGTACCCACAAAAGGAATCATCGCCAGAAGCGCCATAAGCGCCCCGGCCAGAAGAGGATTAGACAGGCCCACGAACCACCACCCCAAACCCCCCAGCACGCCCTGCACGCCGGCGGTAATCACCACGCCGAAAACCACGGCTCGCAAAACCGTGTCGGCGCGGCTCACAAACTCGTCGCGCTCAACGCTCGTCAGGGGGATTATGTCCTTGAAGTAGCACAGAATAACGTGCCCGTCCCTCAGCAGAAAATAAAACGCTATAAAGATGATTATCAGATGAAACAACAACACGACGGTGTTGCCCAGAAAGTTTCGGGAAAGCCTGATCATCGTGGAGGCCGCCCAACTCAAAAGCTGCTGCGTACCCTCCCTCAACTGCGGATATTCTTCAAACACAGGCACGAGTTCCCTGACAACAGTGTCGGGAAGTAGCGCGCCCAGAGACAAACCCTTCGATGTGTCTATATTGCTGACGATGCCCGAGAGCTTGCCGTAAAGCCCTATCGCCTCGCGCGACGTGACAACGCCCGCTCCCAAGGCCGGGACGACTAAGAGCGCCACCATCATAAATGTCACCAGCGCGGCGGCTGTGTTCTTGTGAGATTCCCCTATCATCTTGAGCAGCATCCGATAGACGGGGTAGAAAATAAAAGCTAAAAGAATAGCCCAGGTTAGCGGATAAAACAACGAGAAAACCGTTGCGTACGCCAAGGATGCCAAAATGAGAAACAACAGGATAAACGGAACGATCCAGCCCTTCATGAGTTTTACGACGTCTTGGTCTGCGTTTTTCTCAGGCGTAAAAATGGACAATCCCTCCCCTCTATCCAAAAAATTCTTATGCTTGTTCATTATACGTTAATTAAGCTATAATCAAAATTATAAATAATAAAAAACACGGCGCACGGGCGGCGGGCGGTGAAAAAATGTATCCGAAAAAAAAGATAACAAAATTGGGCATGATAGTCAATTCTCAAAAACCTGAGGCCGTGGAAATGGCGCGGCTCATTTTGCGTATAGTCAGAGACGGCAAAACAGAGAGCGAAGCGCCGGAGGAGCGCGTCTCGATATTGCTTCCGCCGCACGAGGCGTCCATTCTGTCCGAGCGCGGCGTCTCTGACGAGGAATGGTTGGGCGGCGTAGACGCGGCTATCGTCATAGGCGGAGACGGCACATTTTTGCGGGCGAGCCGCTACGTCTTAGACGCCACCATTCCGCTCTACGGCGTCAACCTCGGGCACTTGGGGTTCTTAGCCTCCGGCAAGCCCGAAAACATAGAGCTTGACTTAGCCAATATCCTGAACGGAAATTACGAGCTTGTCGAGCGTCCGATTCTGCAATGCGAGGTTTTTACGGACAACGCCCAGGCCGCGGTCTCCGACCCGAACTCAGCAAAATCACCGACCCACACGCTCTTCGCCATCAACGAAGTAGTGCTGACCAAAAACGCCATAGCGCGCCTTTTGCATATAGAAGTGCGCTTCAACGATAAATTTTTCGGCGTACTGCCGGCCGACGGCATAATAATTTCGTCCCCCACCGGCTCGACGGCCTACGCCCTGTCGGCGGGAGGCCCCATCATGCCTCCGCACATGCGTAGCATGATATTGGCGCCTATATGCGCCCATACGCTCTACTCGCGTCCGCTCTTAGCCGCGCCCGACGACACTATAACGCTCATACCGCGAAGCGGCGGGCTCGATATGACGCTCACCCAGGACGGACAGCTCGCTTACGAAGTTTTGCCCGGCGACAGAATCAATATATCCCTTTCAAAAGACAGCGTTATTCGCACCATAGCCATGCCCGGCAGGTCTTTCCTCGACCTCGTCCAGGAAAAATTAGGCTGGGGGCAGAGCCTGGTGGTCGAATGACGCTGAAAAACATATCCATTCAAAATGTCGGAGGCATAGCTCGCTGCGACATAGCCTTTGGCCTTGGCTTCACAGTGATAACCGGCGAAAGTGGAGCCGGAAAAAGTAGCGTTGTGCGCGCCATAGAGTTGGCCTCGGGCAAACGCGCAAGCGGCTCTCTTATCAGAGCCGGAGAGGATGAGGCTGGCGTGGAGGCCGTTTTTGACAACTCTGACTTGGGGGGGCGGTATGTCGCGAGCCGCGTTGTTTCGCGCAAAGGGCGCGGCGCGGCCTGCCTCCAGAGCGAATCGGTTCCGATGACCGTCTACTCGCAGGCCGTATCCCGCCTTGTTCACATTCAAAGCCAATTCGCGCAGATGGAGCTTTTGGATAACGACAAACAAAGGGAAATGGTCGACTCCTGCGGCGGCGAGCCTTTAGCGCGCGTAGCCGCGGAGCTACGCGAGGTTTTTGACCTCGCCAGAACCAAGGACGGCGAGCTTAAAAAACTCGCCGCGCGGAGGGCGGAAGCGGAACAAAAATTCGCGCGCGCGGGCGAGATTTTGTC
>BNVG01000194.1 GCA_025997935.1 Synergistales bacterium
AAAGTTCCGATAATTCGCGTTCCCCGCCGTTGGCGCAGGCGGACTTCATGTCGTGGGCGGTTGTTGTAACCAGCAACAAATCTCGGTTTGAGGCCTTTTCGCGAAGGGTCTCGACCGCTTTTTGAGCGTCGCGTTTGAACGCTTCGCGAAACGGCCTCAAACGGAGATTTGTTGCTGTTTACAACAACCGCCCACGCAATGAAGTCCGCCTGCGCCAACGTCGGGGAACGCGAATTATCGGAACTTGCGAGGCAATTAGAGGACGCCGGGCGAAACGGAGACGCCGACTTTATCGCGGCAAACGCCGAAACGCTGATTGAGGGGTTGTCGGCGTTTGCGGAATCAGAAAAAGAATCATTTACGCCTATCGCCTGCGGGAACCCCGCTTTGCTTGCCGAGCAACTTCAAAAAATAATCGTTGCCTGTGACGAATTTGACGAAAGCGCGGCGCTCGCGGCGGTGGATTTGCTACTCAAAACGCAATGGCCGCCCGCCACCAAAGCGACGCTCGGCAAAATCCGCGTCGCAATATTCTCCGACAGCGATTTCTCTATGGCAAAAGAACTCTGTGAGAAGGCAATTGGATAGAATATAGTTTTATATGTTTTGTGACAGTTTTTCCCATCGGGCGTAATCTTGAGATAAGGATTGCTCTATCTCTAACCTTTCCGCCGCGAGAGAGCGCGCGAGGTCGGAGTTGGTAAAGGTTTCAGGCAGACACAACATCTCGTCTATCTCGCTCTTGCGCGTCTCCCGTTTGGCTATGTCGGCTTCTATAGATGAGAGTTCTTTTTTCAGCGCCCGTTCGACCTTCAGGTTTTCGCTCGCCCGCCTTGTTTCTTTTTTGTGTTCGGACGTGTTCGCGTTTTCAAAAGATTCCTTTTTCAAAATCTCCTCCCGTTTTTCCAAAAACCAGGAGTAATTGCCGGGATAATCGTAGATTTGCCGCTCGCGTATCTCTATGACGCGGTCGGCGAGCGCGTCTAAGAAATGGCGGTCGTGGGAGACTATGAGAAGCGTGCCTCCGTATTGAAGCAGCGCTCTCTGAAAAAGGTCTTTGGTTTTCATGTCTAAGTGGTTTGTAGGCTCGTCGAGTATCAGGAAATTCGTCTCGGAGAGCATGAGCTTGAAGAGAGCCAACCTCGCTTTCTCCCCGCCCGAGAGGACGGACACCGATTTTTGTATGTCGTTGCCCGAAAAAAGAAAAGACCCCAAGAGCGTGCGGCGGTCGGCCTCCAAAAGTTTTGACGGCGCCGTCCTGGCCTCTTCCCATACGGTATGCGAGTAATTAACGTTTTGCGCGCTCTCCTGAGAGTAGAACGCGCGTTTGACGTTATGTCCCAAGCTCACGCCGCCCGTGTCAGGCTCCTCCGTCTGGCTCAAAATTCTCAGCAACGTCGATTTGCCCGCGCCGTTTACCCCTACAAGCGCTACTCTCTCGCCGCGTGTTATAGTCAGGCTGACGCCGCTGAAAACCTGAATCGCGCCGTAGCTCTTGGAGAGGTTCTTGGCGCTCAGAATCTCGCGCCCGCTTTCGGGAGCTTCGGGAATACGGAAACGCACGGTTTTTGAGGGGCCGGATAACTCCTGAATGTCCATTTTTTCGAGCTGCCTGAGACGGCTTTGTACCTGCGCGGCTTTTGAGGACTTGTAGCGGAAGCGCGATATGAAGCGCTCCATATCGGCCACCTTCGCCTTCTGCTCGGCGACGGTTTTTTCGAGGCGTCCTCTGGCAAGCTCTTTTTCTATGAGGTAGCGCTCGTAGCTCCAAGGATAAACCGTCAGTTTGCCGCGCTCAATCTCGGCTATCTCTTTTATGGTGTTGTCCAAGAAGCGCCTGTCGTGCGATACGGCCACGACCGCGCCCGTGTGGGCGTTGACCCAGGACTCAAGCCACTCCATGCTTTCAGAGTCGAGATGATTGGTCGGCTCGTCCATAAGCAAAACATCGGGGCGGGACAACAAAAGGGCGGACAAGGCTATTCTCATCTTCCAGCCGCCCGAGAACTCAGCGCAGTTTCGCGCCTCGTCGCCGTCCGCAAACCCTAAGCCGCGCAAGGTCTTTTTGGCGGACAAATCGAACTCAAAACCGCCAATAGACTCAAACCGCCGCTCGAGGCGCGAATGCTCCTCCAAAAGAGACGGCAGAGCTTTAGAGTGGGCGTTCGTTTGCGAGATCTCGTCCTCGACCGCGCGAATTGGGCTTGTCGGCGACAACGGCGTTGGCAAAACGACGCTCCTTCGCCTTTTGACGGGAGAAGCGGAACCGGATGACGGCGTCATTTCGCGCTCTAAAAATCAGACCGTAGGTTATTTGCCACAAGACCTCACGGAGCTTGGCGCTGGGCGCGTGGAGTTAGAGCGAGGCGGTTCCGTCTTAGAGTATCTCAGACGCCGCGTCGGGCTCAGTCAGGCCGAGGAGCGTCTGCGCGCGGTCGAGGACGAGATCTCGCAAACGAACGCCCACTCTAAAGCTCTGCCGTCTCTTTTGGAGGAGCATTCGCGCCTCGAGCGGCGGTTTGAGTCT
>BNVG01000195.1 GCA_025997935.1 Synergistales bacterium
CGGCGGCTGGGCAATCCCGCCCTATTTTGAGGCCGCTCTCGCGTTTCATAACGAGCTTGCGCCCGCGCGCCTGAAAAATCGCTGGGGATATATAGACAAAAACGGCGCCTGGATAATCAAAAATCAATACGCCTACGCCGCCCCTTTCGAGAACGGCGCGGCCGCCGTGAAACTGAAACAAAAAGACAGCGTGAGATATATAAACGCAAAAGGAAAATCCACGTCCGCGCCCAAGACAACGCAAAACTCCGAGGGTGAAAAAAGCGCGCGCCTTTTTCTTTCGCCCTTTCAGTCGCCGGGCGGCGCTTTCGGATACAAAAACGCCGAGGGCCTAAGCGTAATTCCGCCCATATTTGACTCGGCCCTTCCTTTTAGCGAAGACAAAGCCGCCGTATCCAAAAGAGGACGCTGGTGGTATATAGCCGCGCCTTAGCTATTGCGGTGAACGTAAAACCTATGTTACAATGTCTTGGCTTTGGATTTTTGTTTTTGCGATACATATTCCGAGATTTTCGGTTTTGGTGTAATTTTATGTATGCAGTCCGCATAAGGAGGCGTGTTTTTCGTGAAAAAAGGAACATATCAACCCCACAGGAGGCCGCGCAAGAGAAAGATCGGCTTTCTTGCTCGCTCTTCATCCCCGACAGGGCGCGCGGTTTTGCGTAACCGAAGGCGCAAGGGGCGTAAGTGTCTGACGACAGCCTAACGATAAAAAAAGGGTGGGAGTTTGACCTTATTTTCCGCACCGGTCTTCGAGTACAAGGAGAACTGGTGCGGTTGTTGTTTTTGAGAAATTCCGAGGACAGCTCGCGCGTACGCGCCGGCTACGCGGTGGGGAAAAAACAGGGCAAGGCTCACGTCCGAAACAGGGGCAAACGTATCTTGCGGGAGGCTTTCCGCAGACTCAGTCCGTGGACGACGCCCGGTCTGAGCGTTGTTTTTTCTCTCAAAAACAAAGGCCTGTCATCAAAAGCGCAAGATGTATACAAAGACATGGCGCGCGTTTTCAGCAAAAACGGCTTTTTGAACAAAGAATGGCCCGGCGCCGTCTGGGAATAAAAAATTGTCGCGCGTATTGGTCGCTTTATCTGTTTTTTTAATTCGGTGCTATCAAATCTGCGTGTCCCCGTTTTTGGGGCGTCGCTGTAGATTTTATCCAAGTTGTTCGCATTACGCTATTCAAGCTATAAAGGAATGGGGATTTTGTAAAGGCCTTTGGCTCACGCTACGCCGTCTTCTGAGGTGCGGCCCGTGGTGCGAAGGCGGCTATGACCCCGTTCCAGAAAAACTTTCAGGACGGTGACTTTATTGAGCTATTTGTGGGATCAAGCCGGTAATTTTATGATGTGGCTTTTGACGTCGCTTTACAGCGTGACGAGTTCATGGGGATTGGCTATTATCCTGCTGACCATATTGGTGCGTTGCGCCATGCATCCTCTTACCCAAAAACAGATGGTCAGTATGCAGAAGATGCAAAAGCTCCAGCCCCGCATGAAAGTTCTTCAGGAGAAGTACAAAGACGATAAAGAATCCATGAACCGCGAGGTTATGGCGCTTTACAAAGAAAATAACGTCAATCCAATGTCGGGTTGTCTGCCCCTCTTGGTGCAGTTGCCTATTTTTATACTGCTTTACAACGTCCTCTCAAGGCATGGATTCGCCGGGGCCACGTTTTTGTCCGTTCAGCTCGACGGCTCCGTGCTGACGACCATAGCTGACGCCATCAAATTGGTAAACGAGGCCGGACAGGCCATCCCGAAAGAAGAACTGGGGATTGTCATGATTGTTCTGTCCGCCGCCTCCAACCCGGCTCTCTTGTTCACCAACGTCATGGTATGGTTGCCCAATTTGATACTCTTGATAGTTATAGCCTTCCTGACTTGGTATCAGCAGCACATGACGTCCGCAGGCAACCCTCAAATGGCTATGATGAGCTGGTTCATGCCGCTGTTTTTGACGTTTATATGCCTTAGCTTGCCCGGCGGAGTTTTGCTATATTGGGGTATTTCATCGTTTATGGGCGTGGTGCAACAGCTTCGCACGGTTCGCAAGGCCAATCTGGAGATGCAGGAAAAACCTGTTTTGTCACAGGACAAGCCTGCACACAAGGGATAATTCCAAGTTAAGAGACTGCGCTTCTGTCGGGAAAGAGGGTAAAAGTTTTGGAACAGGTTACGCAACTTGTCTTAGAAGCGGCGTCCGTCGAGGAGGCTTTAGAGCAAGCCTCAAAGCAGTGGGGCTTGTCGCCCGAGGACTTGAACGCGGAGGTCGTCGGCGAAGAAAAAAAATTTCTGGGGCTTTTCGGCACAAAACTAAAGGTCAAGATCGAGCCTAAATGTTCGCCGCTGGTACTTAAAAGCCGGAATTTTTTGAATGAGCTTATGAGAATTATGGAGCTTCGCGTGACGCCTGAATTGTCGCTTGATGAAAACAACATGATACTCATCGAGGGGCAGGACTCCAGCATTCTGCTTGGTCGCCACGGCGACGGACTCAAGGCGTTAGAATATCTCTTAAACTTGGC
>BNVG01000196.1 GCA_025997935.1 Synergistales bacterium
ACGGCGCCGCACAAAAGGCCGAGAAGGACGGCTATCGGCGTACCCATAATCATAGCCAAAACTATGCCGGGTATCCCGACGATGGCCCAGTCGCAGACGAAGATTAAACCTATCTGCCCGGCCATAGCGCCCAGAACCATGCCGAAGTTCAGCCCCATGCCGGCCATTATCGGAATCAGGAGCGACAATATCAAAAACGAGTTGCGCCCGATGCGAATGAGTAGCTCCTGAATCAGATATGTGGCCGAAAACCCCGAAATAGGAATAGCCAGCGCCGATATGACGATGAATATTATCGGCACGGCGTTGTTTGCGAAAAGGGTCGCGATTTTCTGCGCGAACGTGCGCTTTGTTTGAACAGGCGTCATCTTTTCACCTGTGCCTTTCTCGTCAGGGCGTAAAGAATCATGCCGTTGCTGACGATAATGCGGATGACCTCAGACATGTCCGTTTGCAGAATGTTGTTGATGACGGAGGGCGTCATTGTCAGAATGCCCTGAAACAAAAACGTCCCGACGAGCACGTTCCATATCGACGCTTTATTGACGGACGCCCCGCCGAGCAAGATAGAGGCGACGGCCGGAAGCGCCATATAAAACGGCCCCATATAAAGCTGAATGAACCCGAAGCTCTGCTCGTAGACCAATATTCCGACCGCGCCGAGCGCGGTCGACAAAACCACGGACACTATCCTCATACGGTCGACATTTACGCCGCTCGCCGCCGCGAAAACGGGGTTGGACCCCACGGCGGTCATGGCCGTGCCCGTCTTGGTTCTCATGAAGAGCCAAACAAGGAGGCAAAGCGCGCCCAGGAATATGAACATCCCGGTAGGGATGCTTAAATGGCCGAACTCAAGCGACAGGAAGTTGCTCAGAATGTTGTGCCAGTAGCCGTCTACGCTTATGGTGGTACGCAGTCCGCTGCCCCCGTAGCCCCATATCATTGTCGGGCTCTTGTAGGGTAAAAGCAGCCAGGCTATGCACATGAAAGCCACGGACGAAAAACCGACATACGTGGCTATCATCATCTCTCCGCCCTTAACGCGGTTCAGGAGTTGCCCGTAGAAATAGCCTAAGACGACGGCTATCGGGACGGCGAAAAGTATGGCCGCCGCGAAACCGCTCATGCCGCGCATAATCATCGGCCTCTTCCTGCTGGCGCTTTTCGCCACGGCGCCGTTTGTGGGTGTGCTCGTCTCCACGTCTTTGTCGGATACGCTGGTACGTTTCGGCATGAACGGTGTGCTGGTCTTGGCGATGGTGCCTATGGTGCAGACAGGATGCGGGCTGAACTTCGGGCTTCCCTTGGGCATAATCTCGGGGCTTCTGGGCGCTACGCTCTCTATCGAGCTTAATTTGCGCGGCATGAGCGGTTTCGCGGCGGCCATACTTTTCGCCGTCCCGATAGCCGTCGTCTTAGGCTATTTCTACGGGCAACTCCTGAACCGCGTTAAGGGCGGAGAGATGATGATAGCCACGTATGTCGGTTTTTCGTCCGTGGCTTTCATGTGCATAGCCTGGCTGCTTTTACCCTACAAGAGCCCGACAATGATATGGGGCTACGGGGGCAGCGGACTGCGTACCACCATAAGCGTAGACGGCTACTGGCACAACATTCTGAGCAACTTCCTGTCGCTTGAGTTCGGCCATTTAAGCATCCCTACCGGGATGTTCATATTCCTGGGCGCGCTTTGCCTCCTTGTTTGGCTCTTCATGAGAACCAAGACGGGCACGGCCATGACCGCCGTGGGGTCCAACCCCGTTTTCGCGGCGGCGAGCGGCGTAAATGTCGACCGTATGAGGATAGTGTCCGTGGTTTTGTCGACCGCGCTCGGCGCGGTCGGAATATTGGTCTACGAGCAGAGCTTCGGGTTCATTCAGCTTTATATGGGGCCGTTTTATATGGCGCTTCCGGCCGTCGCCTCTATCTTGCTCGGCGGGGCGTCCGTCAATAAAGCGTCGATATGGAACGTGCTCGTCGGGACGTTTTTGTTTCAGGGCATTCTGACAATGACGCCCTCCGTCATCAACAACATTCTGCAAACGGACATGTCTGAGGTCATCCGCATTATCGTCAGCAACGGCATGATTCTTTACGCCCTGACGAGAAAGGCACAGGTGAAAAGATGACGCCTGTTCAAACAAAGCGCACGTTCGCGCAGAAAATCGCGACCCTTTTCGCAAACAACGCCGTGCCGATAATATTCATCGTCATATCGGCGCTGGCTATTCCTATTTCGGGGTTTTCGGCCACATATCTGATTCAGGAGCTACTCATTCGCATCGGGCGCAACTCGTTTTTGATATTGTCGCTCCTGATTCCGATAATGGCCGGCATGGGGCTGAACTTCGGCATGGTTCTGGGCGCTATGGCCGGGCAGATAGGTTTAATCTTCGTCTGCGACTGGGCCATCGTCGGGATACCCGGCATAGTTTTGGCTATGATTATGGGTACGCCGATAGCCGTCCTTCTCGGCCTTTTGTGCGGCGCCGT
>BNVG01000197.1 GCA_025997935.1 Synergistales bacterium
CCCGCGTCTGCGGAACTTTTCTTTGTTTGGCCAACTTAGGATTCACTTCCTTTAATTGTGCGTAAATACCGGGCGGCCGCTTGCCGCCCCTACGAAAGGAGCGTCACGCTTATCGAGGAAATTCAGGAGGGTATAACGTTCTCGAGGCTCTCCGGCGGTACGTTCGACGGTCTTCCTCTTATCTCGAAAAGCGGCGCTCTTGGCGGAGAGCGGGCGTTGGTTCGTTGCATGGAGTATTTCGCGACCGGCGAACACGAGAATAAGCACTGAGCGTGACGCGCCTTTCGTAGGGGCGGCAAGCGGCCGCCCGGTATTTACGCACAATTAAAGGAAGTGAATCCTAAGTTGGCCAAACAAAGAAAAGTTCCGCAGACGCGGGAAGAAGTTTTGGAGCAGGCTGTATTCGATATCAGGGATAAATTTGGGCAGGGCTCCATCATGCGGATGGGCGAAAACGTCAAACCCAACGTGGAAGTAATATCCTCCGGGATTTTGCCGCTCGATGTGGCTCTTGGCATAGGCGGGTTTCCCAAGGGGCGCGTTATCGAGCTGTTCGGGCCGGAAGGTTCGGGCAAAACAACGGTTGCGCTTTACGCTGTGGCCGAAGCTCAGAAGGCCGGGGGTGTGGCGGCTTTCATAGACGCCGAACACGCGCTCGACCCGAGGTTAGCCGCCACCGTCGGCGTCAATATCGACGCGCTCTACCTTTCGCAGCCCGACAGCGGCGAACAGGGGCTTTATATCTTAGACACGCTTGTGCGAAGCGGGGCCGTCGATATAGTGGTAGTGGACTCCGTAGCCGCCCTGACGCCTCAGGCCGACATCGACGGGGACTTGGGCGAGAATATGGGCATGGGCCGTCAGGCCCGCCTCATGTCCTACGCGTTGCGCCGCCTGACCGCTATAATATCGAAGACCAACTGCTGCGTTATCTTTATAAACCAGCTCAGGGCGGTTATCAGCAGCGGCTACAGCCAAGGCCCCACGGAGACCACGACGGGCGGGCGGGCGCTCAAGTTCTACTCCTCGATACGCCTCGAGGTCAGGCGCACGAAAAATATAGAGAAGAGCGGCGAGAGAATCGGGCACGAGATCAACATGAAAGTAGTGAAGAACAAGCAAGCGCCCCCCTTCCGCACCGGGCACGCGAGCCTTATATACGGCAAGGGCATACCTAAAGGCGTGGCCGTGGTCGATATGGCCGTGGACTACGGCGTTCTAAAGAAAAAGGGCGGCTGGCTGACATATAAGGGAGAGACCATCGGTCAGGGCAAGGAAAACGTCGCGGCGTTCATAGCCAAGAACCCCGATTTGGAAAAAGAGATAACCGACGCCATCATGGCCGCCGTCGGAAGCGGCCTCGGATATATCAAACCCCTGCCGGACGAGGGCGGAGACACAGAAAACGACTCTCTGGTAGAGGGCATGGAGGCGGACGACAGTGAGCGGACAATTGAAATCGAAGACGGGATTATGGATATAGAGGACGATAAATAAAAAACCTCCCCCCTGTCGGAGTAGTCGACAGGGGGGAGGAGTCTCTATACTTTCATCGCGCGCGTGGCGTTCAGGATGGCTATCAGGGCGACGCCGACGTCGCCGAATACCGCGCCCCACATGGACGCCACGCCGAACGCGCCCAGAATCAGTATCGCCGCCTTTGCCGAGAGCGCGAAGATTATGTTTTGCCTGACGATGCCGTGCGTCTTTTTGGCTATGCGAATAGATACGGGGATTTTGGATGGCTCGTCGGTCATAAGCGCAACATCGGCGGCCTCTATGGCCGCGTCCGAGCCGAGGCTTCCCATCGCGAAACCTATGTCGCTGCCGGCCAGCGCCGGGGCGTCGTTTATGCCGTCGCCGACGAATATGACCTTGCCGCCGCTCTCGCTCTTCATTATCTCCTTGAGCCGCTCGACTTTCTGATGCGGCAAAAGCTCTGCGTATACGGAGTCAAGCCCGATTTCTCGCGCCACACTTTCGGCGGACGTTTTATTGTCGCCGGTGAGCATGACTACGCGCTTGACGCCGAGGGCTTTCAGATCGGAGACGGCTTTTTTGCTGTCGGGCTTCAAACGATCCGATATGACGATGTATCCGGCGTATTTCCCGTCCGCCGCGACATGCACGGTTGTGCCGCGCGCGTCCGATTCCGCCACAGTTATATTCTCGCTCTCCATGAGCTTGCCGTTTCCGGATAGGACGACCCGTCCGTCTATCAAAGCCTTGACGCCCAAACCGGCCGTTTCCTCGTAAGACGAAATTTCATGCTTCCGCGTAGCGCCCTCCGCGCCGCGTTCGCAGGCGCGTAATATGGACGCGGCTATCGGGTGGGTGGACGCGCTTTCAGCCCGCGCGGCTAAGCCGAGCAATTCCTTTTCCGTAAATCCGCTCGATGGCGCGACGCGCGTCACCTCGAAAAC
>BNVG01000198.1 GCA_025997935.1 Synergistales bacterium
CTCCTGGAAGCTCGCGGAGAGGCTTTTCCGTCTGTGCCGCGAGCTTCGAGAATAATACTTAATACGTACGCGGCCAACGGGCGCGTTATGTTAGAATTTTTATGCGGGGAGGGGGAGGTTTGTGGACGACAAAGGCAACAGGAGATTCGGTACGACGCTCGTAAAGAGGCTTCCGGGTCCGAGTATGACCAACTCGGCCTCGTCGGCGGCCAAGAGCGCCTCAGGTAGAGGCTTGGCCCCGTCGGGCTCGAGCCATATACCGTCCAAAAAGCGCCCGTTTTTCGAGATCTCAAGCTCCCCGCGAAACGTCCGCCCGCGTCCCTCCCCCACAAGGGTTATAGTCTCAGTGGTCACGGGAAGCACGCGGCCTCTAATGGCCAAGAGGTGATTCATGCGCTGAACGGCCACGCTGAAGTCCCCGCACAGCTCCGAAACGGCCAAAAGAAAAAGATTTCCCAGACTATGCCCCGCCAAATCCCCACGGTCAAAACGAAAGTCGAGCAGTCGCTTCAGCTCGTTGTCGTTCTCCGCGAGGGCTATCATACAGTTTCGCACATCTCCCGGAGGCAGGACGCCCCATTCCGTCCGCAGGCGTCCGGAGCTTCCGCCCTCGTCCGTCACGGCCACCACGGCCGTGATGTTGCGCGTAAAACCCTTCAGTCCACGAAGTAACGTGGAAAGCCCCGTCCCGCCGCCGACGGCCACGATATAAGGCCCGGCGGAGAGACGGTGAGATATTGCGTTTTTGAAAAAATCTTTAGTGGGCGGCCTGAACAACCTCCACGGCCTCATGTCGAACACGACGAGCAAAAAAACGGTCGCGAACACGCCGGCGGCAAAGCCGACAGCGCCGGTCATGAAGCCTCTCCGTCTTTGTATTTATCAATATCTCTATGAAATATCTCAATGACAAACGAACCCCCGAAACGCTCGAAGCGCTTAAAAATACTCTCCGCGCAGAAGACCGAGCGATGACGGCCGCCCGTGCAGGCAAAGGCGACGCGAACATCCCGCCCGTCGTCCAAAAAAGCGCCGACGACGGGTTTCAAAAAAAATTCACAGGAGTTCAGAAACTCCGACATCTCAGGGAAAGAAGAAAGATACTGTCTGACGGGTTCGTCCTTGCCTGACATGGGCTTCAATTCGGGCACGTAAAAAGGGTTACGCAAAAAACGAACGTCAAAGAGAAAATTGATGTCTTTCGGTATCCCATACTTAAATCCGAACGATGAGAAACTGAGAACGGGCATTCGAGACCTCCAAAACGAAACTTTTTTAATTTTTGCGATTTTTTATGATTTTTTATTTTTAACGCCGCCGCGCCGCGTTTCTAAATTCTAAATTCTGATTTATGAATTTCTAAAAAATTATAACACCTCGGTGTAGAATAAAAATAACATAGAGTTTAAGCGCGCATTGTTTGGGGTGTGTAAAATAAAAATACTTGACAACAAAAAGCCGTCAGTCTATACTCATTCGGCGTCTTCTAAGTCTGACGCCTTAAAAGATCGCGTCAGACTTAATGACCTGTACGACCTTTACTCTCCGCTTCTCACCGAGCGTCAAAGGGACGCGTATGAAATGCGTTATTTCTCGGATCTTTCCCTTGCGGAGGTAGCGGACTCTCTTGGGGTCAGCCGCCAGGCCATTCATATTCTGACCGGCAGAACGGCGGACAGGCTTTTGGCGTTAGAAAAAACTCTCGGCTTTGCGGCCAAAGTTTTGGTTATGGAAGAAAAAATCAGATCGTTAGAGGCAAAACTGGAGGCGGAGTTACGATGTTTGAAGCCTTGAAAGACAGATTGGACGCGGCGTTCTCGAAACTTCGGAGTAAGGGCAAGCTCTCCGAGGCCGATGTTGATCTGGCTTTGCGAGAGGTGCGTAAATCGCTCTTAGAGGCCGATGTCGATCTGAAAGTCGTAAAAAACCTTACCGAGAAAATCAGACTTCGCGCAACTCAGCTCGATGTGTTGGAGTCCATTTCAGCGGTTCAGCACGTCTCGACGGTCGTCTACGAGGAACTTATTTCGCTTATGGGCGAGGAACCCGCGCCTTTATCCATAGCTCCAAAGCCCCCCACTGTCATTCTGATGGCCGGGCTTCAGGGAGGCGGCAAAACCACGACCACTGTCAAGCTGGCTCTGCGCCTCAAAAACGGCCATAACCCATTGGTCGTTGCCTGCGACCTTCGCAGGGCGGCCGCCGTGGAGCAGTTGCGCGTCTTAGCCGAGCAGTCAAAGGTGGCGTTTTTCGGGCCCGCGGCGGGGGAGACGGACGTTTTGAAAGTGGTCGCCGGCGCGTCCCGTTACGCCGAAGACCATATGAACGACGTAATTATCTTGGACACCGCCGGACGGCTTCACGTCGACAGCGAGCTTATGGAGGAGCTGTCCAACGTAGCAAAAACCGCAACGCCGCAC
>BNVG01000199.1 GCA_025997935.1 Synergistales bacterium
TCACTAAGCCGGACGCCTCGGCTCTGTCCGCCGTTATCACAAGTTCGTCTACAATGGTTTTCATCTCTATGGCTAATTCCACGCGGCGCTTGGATGTCTTAGCAGACACTGTTTGTTTCCGTAATTTGAACACATAGAACGGCAATAGAATAGCGAGCTTACGTTCCTCAAGCTCTTTTATGTCATGCTCAAGAAATTTGAACGACTTCACTTTGTAGTTATATTGCTCACCTTCGGAAAACTCTAAAGAAAGCGTTACTTCATCAGGCGTTTTCTTTGTTGTTTCCCAGTATATAATCCTTGCGTTCGGGAATTTTATTGATATTTTACTCCCGTCCTCCGATATTGTTTTCGTGCGAAGCCCTTCCATAAAGCCGTACTCAAAGACCCGAATGACAATGTTCTCGTCGTCTCCTATTTCTGCCTCGATGTGATAAGTATACGCGCCGCCTATTATGATAATGGTATCCGAGTGGAGGCGACGTAACTTTTTCGATACGTTTTCCGTGTTGGGATAATTAACGGTACTGTCTAACGGGTGATTTGTACAGAACAGACCGTTGATGAATTGAATTACCGCTACGCTTGACAATCGTATCAACTGCTTTAAGATCAAGTCGAAGATCTGCGTCGTATCGCGTTCTTGTTTTTTATCTAATGTTTTCGCCACTTCGCGATTGTCCTCCCGCTTTAGCTAGCCCGCTTCACCCAACCATATCGCTATTCTATAGCAAAAAGCGAAACGTCTCAACTTAGATTGGTGTTTTAAGTCATATCTATGGTCATGTTAGGTATGCCGTTCTGGTCACGTTGGTGGTCATGCGGTTTGTGAAACGGCCCTGGGTGTCGGTATCGCTACTGTTGACGTTTTTGTTAGGTGGTGGTAAAGTTCTCTTAGATTGCTCTCCTGACGAGCGCTCCAACACCGGCGATTCCTCTGAGAAATTAGAATCTCCGGACAAAGAAGTCAGGCCGGAATCAGAGCTGGTAGCGGGGGTTGCGCTCCTCGCAGAGAGCAGTTTTTTCTTTTCAAGAAAATCCTCTCTAACGAGCCAAGCAGTTGTAGCTCTGTAATTTCCTTCATCTTTTACCAATACAACAGCGACAGTAGGGCTTTTTATTCCTTTCGCTCGTTTTACCAAAAGAACCGAATCGTCGCTTCCCTGCCGAATCTCAGTATAGTTCTCTAATACATCTAAAACCATATTGAGAGAATCTTTATATCCGGCCTTTCGTATCTGTTCGCTATGCCGCCCGCCTTCGTTACTTCCGGCCTCGGTATGTTGAATCATTCCGGCGTTGACGTGAATTTCCCCCGCCACTATTCCAGCGTCCTTGGCTGTTTCTTCGTCAACGAATCCCAACGCGGGCGACCCGTCAGGCGTAATGATAAGCTCAGATTTATCCGCTTCTCCGATACTACGCCCTGATTCCGTCCTCAGCGTCCGATAATCAATTTTCTTTCGCTCTTCCACCCCGCTCACCTCACGGCTATTTTTCCCCGCCAAGACTCTTTCTGTCAACTCCACGTTGTTTCGCCCGCTGTTGTCCGGCATAAAATCAACATTATTAATGGCAGACGGCGTGTTGTTTTCACGGGTCTGTTTGTTCATAATCTTAAACAATTTTGTCAGGCTTGACAGAATCGAAAAATTCCTGTAGCCTTTCATCTATAAATGATGACGACTTATCTTCGCCCGGGTATATGAGCCGGATACGTTGAGAATCGCCATCATTTTTGTATAAATTCACATTGCTTATCGCTGTTGAATGAATAAGATTATCTCCGGATTTTCCGGGCTTCGCTTTTGATTCCCTTGTTACAAATCTGATGAAATATGTGTCAATTCCGTCATTAAACTTATTTACATAATGGCGGAATGCCAATATATTTGGATGCTCCTTATGTCCTTTTCTCGGAATCTCAACTTCAGACCATGCAGGAATAGCCGTATTGAAAAGCGTTGGAATATCCCTGATTATCGTAGATAAGATAAACCCCTGATGTCTAACAATTTTGCCGACAGTAGACTTAGGAATAGACGCTTTTCTTTTGTCTCGCTCATTCTCCAATGAGCCAAAAGAATCAATAATATCTTCAGCGCCCTTTTTATCCAAAGACGTTCCAACCTTAACGCTCACAGGATTCAATGCCTTAATTTCCCGAACCCTTTCCGCTCTCTCCCGCTCTTCCACCCCGCTCACCTCACGGCTATTTTCCCCCGCAAAGACTCTTTCTGTCAACTCCACGTTGTTTCGCCCGTTGTTGTCCGGCATAAAATCAACAACGAGAATATTATATTTCATTATATTTTCATGACTGTCATTATCGTAAAAGGAGAACGCGAAGGGGAAACCCGACGCGTAGCTATCTAAAGAGGTCGCACCTTTCGAAAGG
>BNVG01000200.1 GCA_025997935.1 Synergistales bacterium
GGGTAATTTTTTAGCGGAGCCTCTCAGGGGCTCCGCATAGAGGTGAGCATACTGGACAAATACGAAAAAATCGTCGCAATGTGGCGACAATTTCATGTGGAGACCGCCGCGGACATTGACTTGCGCTTAGATAATTTCAGGATTCTTTTTGCGTATAATTCCGGGAAAATCGAAAACGAAGCAATCACTTATCACGATACGCGTGAAATTTTTGAAAACGGTCATATTCTAAATTTCACAGGAGACCCGCGCACTGTTTTTGAACAGCAAAACCAAAAGTTGTGTTACGAATTTCTAAAAGAGAAAATAGTTGCTAAAGAAGCCCTGACATTGCCGTTAATAAAAGAAATACACGCTATTCTGACAAGCGGAACTTATGATGAGCGCCGATATGTCGAGCGGGGAGAGCGTCCCGGACAATTCAAAAAACACGACTATGTCACAGGACGTGAGGAGGTGGGCTCACTTCCGGAAAATGTTGAGGGCGATTTACAGGAGCTTTTCGATGAGCTCGAAGAATACGAAGACAAGGATATTCTGAAAATAACATCTTACTGCCATGCGCGTTTTGAATATATTCACCCCTTTGCGGACGGTAATGGCAGAGTGGGGCGCGCGTTGCTCAATTACCAGCTCATGACGCGCAATCATCCTCCCATAATTATCTTCGATGAAGACAAGAGCGGATATTATTCCGCGCTGGAAGCATACGACAAATTCGAGGCGTTAGAGCCAATATACAAATTTTTTCAATATGAGATTGAGCGCACTTGGGGAAAAACTTTAGAGCGGCAACATGTTCATGACAATACGGAGTGAGGTTAGATAAAAAAGATAGTCCTCCCACGCCTTATCAGTCCAGCGCTTTTCCATAGTTCAGTCCTCTATAAGCTCGTGAGTCGTAAGTTTTCCGTCATTCGCGTCTTTGATGGATTGTCTTAAAATTTTCAAGTTGGTTTCGCTATAAAAAGGAATGCCGCCCTCACGAACGGTCTGTCTGACAAAAATATCAAAGGCCGTAGAAATATTCAGGCCAAGCGCGCCAAAAATCAACTCCGCCTGTTCTTTTAAGTTGTCGTCGATTTTGATACTTAACTGAGCCATAAAAATCACCTCCGTGATTTTATTATACCCCAGCCCAAGCAAACTAAACGCCGCCCTTTTGAGGGACGGCGTTTTTGTAACCTTTCTTTTAGCGCGTTCTTTTTCAAGCCGCGAATATTTTACTGAAAATACATACTTTCAATGCAAAGACGCGTACTCTCCGATCTGCGTGTGCCAGGCTTCCGTGTCGTACACCTGCGGCAGCGTCTCTTCGCCGAGCAGCAAATCTCCGATGTGCCTTGGTCTCTTTCCCCCGATATGCATGGACTTTATGCAGGACACGCAGTAAACGACGACGTCCTGACAAGGCATGGAGTCGGCGCGTTCTTTCATTTTTGCGTGGACTTCTTCCAATGGGATTTTCTGATAAAAACTATCCCCGCAGCATACCGATTCCCCGGAGTGACGGGCCGCCTCCTCGATTTCGATGTTCATCTTTTTCAGCAGACTCCGAACCGCCCTGTGAACTTGCGGTTTTTCCCTTATAGGGCATGGGTCGTGAATGGACATGCGCAAACTATCGTAATTTGGGTAGTCAAACGCGCCTCTCTCGTCCAAAACCTCCCAGAGCGACACTGTCGAGACGCCTTCATAGAGAGAGCCGAAGCGCTTGTAACACCCGGCGCATACATTGATGATGACGGAACCCTTTTCGACTTTCGGCTCGTGGTGACAGCATATTTTATGCAGCTCTATATCCGGCTCGTAATGCTTTTGCAGATACCGAAAAAACGCCTCCTCAGCGCTTGGTTTATAAATGCTCAACGCGCAGCCCGGGTTAAAATAAATTTTCCCCATTTTTCTCGCCCCTCGCTTTTTATATATAAACTTTTATGATATTGTAACATCAAAAAATAAAAACCCAAGGCTCGAACCGAATGGAGACCATGAACACATGAATGAATCTATCCCATCAGATTTTGTATACGACCTTAACGCATACGACTACAGCCTGCCAGGCGAGCGCATCGCCCAGGCTCCGGCTGAGCCGCGCGACGCCTCCCGGCTTTTGGTCTGGAACGCGGCAAGCGGCTCGGTCGAGCATAAAATATTTTCAGATATTGCGGACTATCTAAGGGTCGGTGACTTGCTTGTCCTGAACGACACGCGCGTCCTTCCGGCGCGTCTGAACGGCGAGCGCAGGGGCGGCGGCAGGGCCGAAATTATGCTGCTGAGCCCCGAAAGCGCGAATTTTGAGCGATGGAAAGCGTTGGTTCGTCCCGGACGCAAACTTCCCTTGGGCTCGCTTGTGACCGTCGCGGATCGCGTCATAGAGATTGAAAGCAAGGAGG
>BNVG01000201.1 GCA_025997935.1 Synergistales bacterium
AAAAGACCGACGGCACGGCCAAGTCGCCGGGCGAAACGCGCGACTCGGTCTGCACGCCCGGCGGCATGACTATTGAGGGAATCTACGAATTAGAACGCGCTGGCGCGCGAGGGGCGATGATGAGGGCCGTCCTTGTGACAGCTGAAAAGGGGCGTGTGCTGACCGAACGGGTTGCGGCGCAACTATGAAGCAATACATAGTCGTGACGCTTGGCCTCGTAATGGTGGGGCTTGGCGCGCTCAGCTTCATAGCGGCCAACTGGGCCGCGATACCCGGCGGCGCTAAGATAGCGATGGTCTTGACCGCCTATCTTTTGAGCGCGGGGGGCGCGTATTTTTGTGAAAAAAGAGAGCGCAAAAACATATCGGAGGCTCTGCTTTTCCTGTCGGGCTTTTGGCTTTTGGGCGGGATAGCTCTGAGCGCTCAGGTGTTCCATATTCAAGGAGAAACCACCGGCCTGCTCGCCGCGTGGCTCATAGCTTTCGCGCCTACGTTTATTTTGGTGCGCGGTGTGACTATTTACCACCTTTATATGATCGTGTCAATGGCGTATATGAACCTTCTCTTTCTTGCCGACAACCGGCGCCCGTTTTGGTATGGAAGGCGATACGCGGACATACCTTACACGGAATCCATTCTTCGCTCCGTGCTTTACAACTGGAAGCCGCTTTTGCTCATGGCGACGCTGACGTCCGTAGCTTGGTACTGCTGGTGGCGCGAAACTAAAGAACGCGCCTGTGACGAAACACAGGCGTCTTTCGTAAAAAGGGTTTTTGTGGGCGGCGCGGCTCGGAGAATTTGTCTCAGCAATGTCTATATCATAAACTGGTTTGTGTGGATTTGCATCATAAACAGCCGCCGCGAAAGCATACTGCCGTTTGTCTTTGGTATTTTGATAATAGGCCTCGCCATAGAATTTATTGGCTGGGTTGTGTCAGAGCCGGAGATTGACAGACAGGGTTTCTCCTGCGTCTCAATTGCCGGACTTGCTCTGACTCTCCCTTTTGTGTGGAGTTTTGATTTTGGTTTTTATCCACGTGGCGACAGCATATACAGTCCGCACGAGGCCGCGATTGTGGCGAGCGTCATGTTGGGGCTGTATCTCCTGTGGCGCGTACTATACCGCAAGCGCGAGGTCGGGCGCGCCGTGTTCTTGTTCTGCTTGCTTTTGGCGAGATGGTATTTTGACATGTTTTACGACTTTATGTCAAAATCCGCGTTCTTCACTATTGGCGGGCTGTTGCTACTCTTTGCGGCGGCGGTCTACGGACTGCTTAAACGCCATATGGCGCGCAAGAAAGGCGGCGAGACAATATGAACATAAAAAATTCAACGGCCCTGAAGTTCGCCGTCATAGCTCTTTTGCCCGTTTTAGCCATGCTGTGGCCTGTCGTCCTCAATTCTTTCGTGCTGACTTTTGGTGAACAGGCCCTGCTCAGGACGCGCCCTGTCGACCCGCGCGATTTTCTGAGGGGAGATTACGTAAGGTTGGAATACGATATATCTGATCTATCAAATTATCCCGAAATAATCCAAAGCAGCGGGCATGGCGACATTGTCTATGTTACGCTCAAAAAGGACGGTGACGGAGTGGCGGAGGCGAGCGGCGCGTCCCTTACGCCGCCGGGCGGCGGGCTTTGGATCAAGGGCGTTTTTAGTGACGGCTGGTCTGAGCGCGTCGACTACGGCATAGGCGTCTATTACGTGCCGGAGGGTACGGGGTGGGAGTTGGAAAATGCCATAGCGCGCTTCGATGTCCTGGCCGATGTGCGGATATGGAGAGGCAAGGCCGTAATAAAGGAACTTATGACCGCGAATCACTGAGAGTCCGAAAGGTACGAGATTTTGGCGAATCCGGTTATCGTTACTCCAAGCCACATACCGGACTCGTCAAAAGGGCTCGCCACACGTTTCATTGAGTCGTCTATCAGGACGGTGACGATGTCTTTGACATACACGTCTTCCAATTTAGAGGGGATATTATGTTGAATCTGGCTCTTGTTGACCGCGTTTCTGAAGTCCTGCGAGGCCGAGCCTGTCAGCCGTCCTATGGGGTGCTCTCCGTGGTAGATATAGTATTTTTGCGATTTTTGGTTTAGTAAAATCTCTATTTTGTCGCCCGGTTCTATCTCTTTTGCTATGTAGTTTTGCCGTTCGATAAAATCTACCTCCTGAGAAGCTCCGCTAAGGCGCGCGCGCAAAGCCCCGCGCCTCAAAACATGCAGGACAAAATCGAGATAATCGGTAAACGGGAAGAATGGGACTGCAAAAAATCGGACGGCGGCAGATGGCTACGCGTCAATATGAACTATAAAGACTACAAATACTCCACATTCTGCCGAAATTTGGTCGTAGGTCTGCCGGGCGACATCGACGAAGCCGGCTT
>BNVG01000202.1 GCA_025997935.1 Synergistales bacterium
ATGCTCTCAGAGGTCGCTGGTTTGGTGTTGGTGTCGGAGTTTGCGGCGGGGGCTGAGATGATAGGTAATCTGATAAAAAAATAGCCGCCCCCGTGGCGGCTGCGACACAGAGCAGTCCAGTTAAAGCTGATAAGGACGCCCGTTTCGAGGGCGTCCTTAAATTATGCTTTTGCTGAGTCCTTACGCTTTCTCAGACCGGCAAATCCGGCGTTAGAAGCCTCTTGTAGTAAGCGTTCATGCCGTAAAGCGCGGCGGCGGGGTTGTGGCACAGCACTCTGTCTTTTACGATCAGGTATGTGACGGGGGCTTTTGAGTGCTTTATAAAAAGGCTGTCGTGCCCGACGCAAAGCCCTACGATGATGTTCAGCTCGGTCTTTTGCTCGTTCAGAAGCTCGGCCTGAAGAATGGGGTTGCACATCGACTCGTGCGTTCCGGGAGCGATTTTCTGGTCTTCGGTAAGCCCTATGACCGCCTTGTCAACCGCGCCGACTTTGCAGGCCACGCCGAAAATATCCACACCCTTGGCTTTGGCTACGCGCGCGAAGCGGTTGCACTCGTCAAGCAGCCCCACGCACGTGGCGACGCCCACTTTTTTGTATCCCATAGCCTTGACAAAAAGCAATACCTCCTCGACCCTCGTGGCTCTGCCGTAATATTCGGCTTCGAGCTTAGCCGACGTTATGGCTATTTTGCGGTCTTTGGGGCTTTTGATGTAGCGGTTTATCACGTCCTGTCTTTTCTTCTCGTCGAGGCTCGTGGTGAGACAGAAGTCAGGAAATTCCTTTTTCAGGTGCGCGCAGTTGCCGACGGTGCAGTTGGAACAGTTCAGGCTTTCTTTTGACATATTTGCTTCTCTCGCTTTCTCGTCACGTCAGATGGCGTAGTCGTCTTTTACGTACTCGTCTTTCAATAAAATCCTGTCCAAAAACTGCTTTGTCCTCTGTTCTTTGGGACGAGTGAATATGTCCCTTGGCAGGCCCTCTTCCACTATGGCCCCCTCGTCCATGAATATGACGCGGTCGGCGATGTCGCGCGCGAAGGACATCTCGTGCGTGACCACCAGCATCGTTATGCCCTCGCGCGCCACGCCTTTCATGACGGACAGCACCTCGCCGACCAACTCCGGGTCGAGCGCGGACGTCGGCTCGTCAAAGAGTATGACGTCGGGGTTCAGGGAAACGGCTCGGGCTATGGCTACGCGCTGTTGCTGCCCGCCCGAAAGCTGTGAGGGCCAAGCGTTATATTTATCGCTCAGGCCGACTTTGTCAAGTTCTTTTTTCGCTATCTCGTAGGCCTCGGGCCTCGGGATTTTACGGGCCGTGACGAGACCCTCCATGACGTTTTCGACGGCGTTTTTGTTGTTGAACAGGTTGTAGCTCTGAAAAACCATCGCGGTGCGCCGCCTGACGCGCAAAATCTCTTTTTTTGTCGCGTGGCGGAAATGAACGGACATATCCCCGATGTCAAGCTCTCCGCTGTCGGCGTTCTCCAAAAAATTTATGCAGCGCAAAAGCGTGGTCTTGCCCGAGCCGGAAGGCCCGAGGATAACCACCACCTCGCCCTTTTTGACGTCGATACTGACGCCTTTCAGAACCTCGTTTTTGCCGAAGGTTTTATGTACGTTTTTTACGCTTATCATGCTTGTTTACGCCCCTCCCGCTTTTCTAAAAACCAACCGACGCGCTCGACAAGCGCGCATATAGCCCAATAGACCAACGCGCTCGCTATATAAGCCTCCAGAAAGCGGTAGTTTACCTGAGCCGAAGTCTTGGCGCCGTTCAAAACGTCCATGATGCCTATGACGAACACTACGGAAGAGCCTTTTGTCAGGCCGATGATGTTGTTGCAAAGCACAGGGGCGGCAAACGCCATAGCCTGCGGCAGGATAACCCTCCGCAGGGCTTGCCATTTGGTCAGCCCCACTGAAAAACAGGCCTCGTACTGCCCGTCCGGCACGGACGACAAGGCGCTTCTCATAGTTTCGGACACAGTAGCGGTCGCGGAAATCGACATGGCCACGAGACCTATATAGATTTTATCCATACGGCGCAGGTCGTCCGCCCAGGCGTAATATTGCGACAGCGCGTCAAGGGGCTTCAGAATAGCGAAGTTGAACATCAGGACGAAAAGCACGAGAGGAATACCTTTCAGCACCGGAATCAAAATGTCGAGCGCGCGGGACGTCCACGTTGTATGAAACTTTCGCGACACAGCCACGGGCGTCCCAAAAGCGAGCCCTACGCAAAACGAGACAAATGACAAAATAAGCGTCACGTGCAGACACTGCAACCCCGCCATGAGAGAAGGCCAAATATAAGAGGCGTCAAACGTCATCGCGCAAGC
>BNVG01000203.1 GCA_025997935.1 Synergistales bacterium
AGCGTGATTTTCCGCCGGATGCGCTCAGTTCGCTTTCCGCTCCCATTATTGAGTATGACGAGGGCGGGCTTGAGACAAGGCGTATATCCCCTATACTTTTCCAGTCCCGCATTATAGGGTTCATAGATATTTCGAAGGGCTCCGGCATGACGCCCGAAGAGCTCGAGGTTCATCAGCTGCTGGTCGATTACGTCGCGGGGCTTTGGATGCTTTACGACATTTTGGCCCTTAGGGAACAGGAGGCGTCCGTCGACCCGCTGACCGGTATATGGAACAGACGCTATATGATTCAGCGTCTGAACGAGGAGAACGACCGCATCGTGCGATACGGCGGCAACGCCTGTCTCGTCATAGGCGATCTTGGCAATTTCAAAAACGTCAACGACGACTACGGGCACGCCAAGGGCGACGAGGTTCTGATAAAGTCCGCCACCGCCATAAAAGGGCGGCCTCCGTCACGACAAGCGCGGCGGTAAACGCGCCTAAAAGCCTGTTGAACGAGATTATATATCGCGCGGCGATAGCTATGACAAACGCCACTATGACAAAGAAAACCACCTCGGACAGCTCAGGCGGCATCTCCTGAAAAGGCTCGCCCCTCGGGCCGAAAAATCGCTTGAGGTAGCGCGTCAGCGACAGCAAAAAGGCCAGCGCGCATGCAAGCGTAGATAAAAACGACACGCCCCCCCGCATTTCAGCCGCGGCGGGCTTTGGCCAGGCCGCCGTAAGGCCGCGCGACGACAGCGTATCCTTGAGTTTTTGAACCTCGAGGGCGAAATCCTCCAGAATGGGCTCCGCTCCGCCGGACACCGCCGGGCGCAGCACGAGGAGGCGCACGCCGCGCTCGACGGCCGCGCGTGTGAGGCGCTCCATCATCGCGCCCCGGTTTATGTTCCGGGCTAAAAGTTCCTCATTGGTGACGCTGTGTAGCGGGATTACGGACGGGAACATCAGCCAGTTGAGCGACGACGCGCCGAGCTGTCTTGAAAACTCTATCTCGGCGTAAGGCACATTGCGTTCACGCAGTATATTGGCCAATGGTTTCATATCGGGGTAGCCGGGGGCTATCTCGCCCGACGGCGCGACTAAGGCTATCTCCGGGTAGTCCGTCAGAACGCGCTTCAGGGTTTCCGAAAAAGCCCCGAGATGACCCGCGCCCGCGCCCGCCGGCCTATAGAATATGGGAAGACCGGCTGATTTTCCGGCCTCTAACCCTTCGAGGTCCGGGACTAAGCCCATTTTTCGGATGGGGTCTATGGGGGAGGGGTAGAGAATCGTGACGCCGCCGTCCGTGACCATCGGCTTTGTACCGGCGCGTATGGCGTTGGCCCTGTTCGCTACTATATCGGATAGTTTTTTCGCGTAGGGGTAGGACGCCGGGATGGTCAAAAGCGATCCCTGACCCTCCGCCCCATCGGGCGCAAGCCTGACTACCGACGCGCCGAGCAAGAGGTCGTCGCCCGTCATCTCGCTGACCATAACTCCGCCCAAGCCTTTTTCCTTGAGGAGGCGCAACGCGGTGAGCGACGGCACCGACGCGCTCTGCGCCATGCTCTGCACGTCGCGCCAGTCGACTATGACGGCAAAATCCAGGTTGGCCCTCTCGAAAGCGAGCCTTGGCCTTAGCCCCCACAAAGAGCCGCATAAAATAGCGGCCAACACGCAAATCAGGAATCTACGCGCGGATATTTTTAACCCAATCAATCTGACCACTCCTCAATAATCATCGCCACAAGCGAGCACAGAGGCAACCCGACGACGTTGAAATAATCTCCTTCTACTCCGCTCACCAAAAGAGAGCCCTTGCCCTGAATGGCGTAAGCCCCGGCCTTGTCGAGGCCCTCGCCCGTGTCCGCGTAGCTTTGAATATCGGCTGTCTCAAGCGGCCTAAAACGCACGGCGGTTTTTTCTACGCGGCTACGCGCGCGACCGTCCCAGACGACGGCGAAGCCGGTCAACACCTCATGCGTTCCGCCCTGAAGCAAAGACAGCATTCTTATGGCGTCGGCTTTATCTTTGGGTTTTCCAAGCGTGACGCCGTCGTTCAGGACTATGGTGTCCGCGCCTATGACCAACGCGCCAGAGTTCAGGCCGGCCACGGCCCGCGCCTTAGACTCGGCGAGGCGAAGACAGAGAGCCTCCGGCGTCTCGCCGGGCTTAGGGGACTCGTCAACGTCGGGAACCACGACGTCAAAGCTCCCAAGGCTTTCATGTTCCAAAGCTCGGGATATCTCGTATCGTTGGGAACGGCGGCTAATTTCTTGATGTAGTTGGGCTGCGCCGATATGACGTTCGGGTTGTTTTTAAGCTCGGCGAGCAGCT
>BNVG01000204.1 GCA_025997935.1 Synergistales bacterium
AGCTGCTCGCCGAGCTTAAAAACAACCCGAACGTCATATCGGCGCAGCCCAACTACATCAAGAAATTAGCCGCCGTTCCCAACGATACGAGATATCCCGAGCTTTGGAACATGAAAGCCTTGGGAGCCGAAGCGGCCTGGGACATAACGCCGGGCGACAGGGGCATATCCGTCGCCGTTATAGACAGCGGCGCGGACATAACGCACCCGGACCTCGCGGCGAATTTAGACCTCGCTAACGGCTACGACTTCGTCAATGACGTACCGGGGTCACAGATGTCGGACGGCAACGGACACGGGACCCACGTCGCTGGGATTATAGGGGCCGTCGGCAACAATAGCCTCGGTGTTGTGGGCGTCAACTGGGCCGTGAACATAATCCCGTTCAAATCAGCGACCGATAATGGCACAGTCCCTGACGCCTTTGTTATAAGCGCCCTAAATAGAATCATCGAGCTGCAGGAAGGCGGCGGCTTGCGTATCTACGCCGTGAATCTGTCGATTGGCGGCTGGGAGAACTTTGACCCGGAGCAGATCAAGGAAAGCCCCTATTATCTGGCGTATAAGGCGCTTGACGATACGAACAAAACGCTCATGATAGTGGCGGCCGGCAACGAGAACAAGGAAGTCGGAGCCCCGTCGGCGACAGAGGGCGGTTATGCTTACCCCGCGTCTTTTATAGGCCTTAAAAACATGATTGTCGTCGGGGCCATGAACAAAGAGGGTGGCAAGTCGTCATTCAGCAACTACAGCTCTAAGCACGTGCATATCTCCGCGCCCGGCGGCGATTCCTCGGCGGACGGCACAGGGGCAATCCTCAGCACTGTACCGGTTTCCGGTGATGTCGCGTATGGTCGTATGGCGGGCACATCCCAGGCCGCGCCTCACGTTACTGGCGCGGTAGCTCTGATAGCGGCGCAGGAAAAAGCCCTCAAAGCGGGAGGAGTCAGCAGCGTACAAGGCAAACGCGTCACGGCGGATGCCCAGCAAGAACTTACAGTGTCGCAAATCAAGGGGCTTCTGTTGTCCAGCGCGGCGCATGATAAACCGTCCTTATCCAAATACGGCCTTCTGAACTTGGGAAACGCTAAGTCCACGTTGGAGGATGCAATAACCAACGCGAAGATTTTGCCCGACGCGCCCGCCGAAGACGATAGTATAAGCCGCAAAGACCCGGACGCGGACAAAGATACAAATAAGTCCGGTAGCAGCAGTGACGGCGGCGGTTGTGAAATCGGGCTTGGGTTCACGGCTTTGGCCCTGATGGGCTTCGCTATTTTGCGAAAGAAATAGGACTTTGGGGGTTGTTTAATCGAGAGAGCCGGTATATAATGGCTCTCGACTTTTACGGAGACGTGGCCGAGTGGTCGAAGGCGTGCGCTTGGAGAGCGTATGAGTAGCAATGCTCCTAGAGTTCGAATCTCTACGTCTCCGCCAATTATTGACAGAACCAGTCATATCGCGATATAAAAAGCCCGCCTACAGGCGGGCTTTTTGCTTGCTCTAAGCTATCGCGCGAACCGCTCCGCCACCTGCTTGAATACGCGACGTCTCATGTAAAGTTTAATAAAAGAGAGGTGTCAATATATGTTGCCAACGCTGAAAATGTTATCTACGCCGACGTGTCCGGCCTGTGTGCAGATGTCCAGAGTGCTGGACGAGATAAAAGAACGCTACGCCGGTGAAATAAACACGGAAAAAATCAACGTCCAGGAAGACCGCGAAACGGCTCGCCAATATAACGTCATGTACGTTCCGACCCTTTTGTTCGTGGGGCGCGACGGTGAAATACTCAAGCAAGACGTCGGGTGCAAACCCATCGAAGAAGTTATCGAGACGTTCAAGGCGGCCGGCGTCGTTTTATAATTGACCTATAAATCGGAGTTGTGATTATGACAGAGGTATTGATTGCGGTTGTTTTAACTTCCTTCGCGTCGCTTATATTTTTGGCGACTATTTTGCAAGGCGAGCGAAAAAAGCTCCAAATAGCCAATACGTTAATCGACATAATGACGGACGCGACCGAGATGTGCTGTTGGGAATTGACTATCGCCGACAACAGCTTTATACTCACGCCCGACGGGAAACAGCTTTTCGGAAAAAACGTATCCATGTTGTCTGACTTTATATCTCTTATGCACCCGGATGACGTTTCTCTTTTCAAAAAAGAAATAGAGGATTACTACTTTCGGTCAAAAAGGGAATTTGACGACAGCATGGACGAAACGCTCAGCTTGGAGTTTCGGATGCAGAGCGTATATGGGCAGTGGCGCTGGTTCGCGCTGCACAGCAGTGTCATGGAGTGGG
>BNVG01000205.1 GCA_025997935.1 Synergistales bacterium
TCGGATGCGTAATATTGATATTGTCTACAATATTAAATCATATTCTATCACTTTATTCTTCTCTTATCCTCCCTTATTTCCCTGTTTCTGTGCCTCGGTAAAATTTCCCGCGTGGCCTCCGCCGCGGACTCCTCCTCGGCCTTCTCGTTCTCCGCGACTCGCTTCGCCGCCTCCGCCGCCTTAGCGGTTTCTTTCATGGCCGCTCTGGCGTTCTTCAACTTCATGGACGCCGTGATTATGGAAAGATTGTCGAGAGGCGCGACGTTCGCCGCGCGGGAGAAAGCGGCGGCTATCGCCTCGGCCTTCTCGATGTAGCGGGTTTTCTCCTCAGACTCCGCCGGCGCGGCGAGAGCCATCGACGTATAGACCATCATGGCGAGGGCGTTGGCCGACGGGGCGGAACCGTCCTCCGCCGCTTTGCGCCTCAGAAAAATCAGCTCGTCGCCGTCCGCGGACAGGAAAAACCCGCCCTTCTCCTCGTCCCAGAAGTTCTCTTCTATTTTGTCGGCTAAATTAGCGGCGTACCTCAGCCACTCCTTGCGCTGCTTTTCGGCCCTCTGTTCGTCGAGTTTCCGCCGCTCCTCGGCCCGCCGCTCCTCCTCGAGCCTTCTGCGCTCCTCCGCCCTCTGGCGCACGTCCATCATCTTGTCGTCAGGCGTGGGGTCGGATTTTTTGGCGGCTGTTTTCGGGGCGTTTTTCGCGCCACTTACCTTGTCGTCTTCGCCTTCGGCGCTCTCGACCGATACGGCGTCGCAAATCTCCATCACGCCCCACATAAGGGCCGCGTAGTCCTCCGGGAGCGCGGCTATGCCGGACTCCTTGCCCGTGTAGCATCTGCGCCAGTTTCCCTTGGGGTCGACCAAGACTTTTTGAAGAAAAAGCGCCGCCCTCTCCGCCGCCAAAATCCAGTCCTTTCGCCCAAAGACCCTCCCGGCGCGCGCCAGGGCCCCTATCATAAGGCCGTTCGTATTCATCAGGACTTTTTCGTCGAGCAACGGCGCGGGGCGTCGGTTCCGCGCCTCGAGTAGCGCGCGCCTGTCGTTCTCCAAGCGCTTAGCGACGTCGGGAGCGCGGAGGCCGTAACGCGCGGCCGCCTCGGCGCATGATATAGCCTCGTACAGGATGTTGCTGCCGTTTTGGGCGTTCGACGTCTCGGGCTTGAAGTTCCCGCTGGGCATGACGGCGTAGGCGGCGCAGAACAGCCCGGCGTCGCCCTGAGGCAGCGCCATGCGAACTTCCTCGTCGGTCCAGAGGTAGTATTTGCCCTCGTTGTCGTCCACGTCGGCGTCTATAGCCGTCCAGAAGCACGATTCGGGCGACGTGAAGTCGCGCGTGACGCAGGCGACTATATCCTCCGCGAACGCGCTGTAAAAATTATCCTCCGCGCGCGCCGCCCTTAACGGAAGCCAGGAGGCGCGGCGCAAATTCTCCCGCTCCAGACTATCGTTTTTCGACACTACCTCCTCCGTCTCCGAAGCGAGAGAGGCTACCCACAGAAGCAGGGCCTGGTCGCTCAGCAGTTTCTCGAAATGAGGCGTCACCCATTGCGCGTCCGTGACGCGATGCGCGTATCCGCCGCCAAGGTGGTCGTGTATGCCGCCCGACCACATCTTGCGAAGCGTAGCGTCGACCATCGAAAACGCTTCCTTTTTTTCCTGCGCCGAAAGATCCGCGTCGTTCTTAGCCGACTCCAAAAGAAACAGCAGGCGAGGGGCATGTATGGATTTAGGCGCGCTTCCGAAGCCGCCATGCGTGTTGTCAAAAAGGTTTTTCAGCTCGCTCATGGCGAGGCGGTTCAAAAACGCGCCGGTCTGTCCGCCCTGCTTGACGTTGTTCCTGGCCTTCATGGCGTCCACGACAGATTTCGCGCCGCGCAAAACCTCGTCTCGCTGCGTAAGCCAAAGCCATTTGACGCGCGGCGTTATGTCGGCGAGCCCCGGCATCTTCCCCACGCTACGCTTGGGGAGCCATATAGCCGCAAAGAAGGGCTCGCCGTCGGGCGTCAGAAAAAGATTCAGAGGCCATCCCGAGCCGCCGTTTTGAATTTGGCAAACCTCCGTAAAGAGCGACGCCAAATCGGGTCGCTCCTCGCGGTCGACCAAAACGGACACGCAAGCGTCGTTCATAAGAGAGGCAAGCTCAGCGTCCGAAAAACAATCGCGCTCCATGACGTGACAGCGGTGGTTAGACGAGTAGCCGATAGAAAGAAAGACGGGCATATCGTCCTCGCGCGCGCGGCAGAAAGCCTCCTCGCCCCACGGGTACCAGTCCACGAGATTGTCCGCGTGCCGC
>BNVG01000206.1 GCA_025997935.1 Synergistales bacterium
CCCATTTCAATCAAAAACGTCCGAATGTTGCGGAGTAGTCCCGCTTCAAGTTCTGCCTCGCTATGTTCCACGCCCATTTCGATAAAGCCGTAGTTATAATCGTCCTTTACGGCGAGTTTAGCTTGCAAACGGTACTTTTCAGGTACAGTCATATCAAAATTGGTTTGGTTTATCAGAGTTTTCTCGTAAGCGTGATTTTCAATATTGTTTATCAATACGCTCTTCGTCCAACCATACAGCTTCGTCATTTTGATATAAAATTCGCGTTCAAGCGGTTCTTTGCATTTTTGCACGATGACGACATTTTTTGTCCAACTGATTTCTGCAACCATTGGCGGCAGAATTGTGTTTTGCGACGGTTCGGATAATTCTGCAACCATCGGTTGCAGTTTTGCCTGTTCCAAATATTCAAGATAAAAATTACGCATTAGCCAAAGGTTTCGCGCAGAGTACCCTTGAACACCGGGAAATTCTTTTTGAAGTTCTTTCGATAAAACTTCAACGACAGATTTACCCCAGCCTTTTTCAGTCTGCTGACGGTTTATTTCCTCGCCGATTTCCCAGTAGAGCTGCATAAGTTCACTATTGACGTGCTTCATCGCCTCGTACTGACGGCGGTAAATAAGCTCTTTTATTTCATTGATGAATGTGCCGTACTCGGCTAATTGTCCGCTCATATTGTCGCACCTTCAATCTCCGCAATAATCGCGTCAATCTCGCTACGCAAAACGCCCTCGCGTGAGACAATACGCTCAATTTCGGCGTTAAGAATCTTTATGTCTACGGCTTCGCGTCTGTCTTCCTGTTCAACATAAGTGCTGACGGAAAGGTTGTAGTCTTGCGCCGTGATGTCGCCGTTCGGAATAAGTTTAGCAATGTAATCCACGTTCTCGCGATTGGTATATGCGGCAAGTATAGCGTCAATATTCGCGGTGGTCAGTTTATTACTATTGGTAACTTTAACGCACTCGCGGCTTGCGTCAATGAAAAGAGTCGAATTTTCGGATTTCGATTTTTTTAGTACCATTACGCAGGTAGCAATACTCGTACCGAAAAACAGGTTGTCCGGTAGTTGAATAACGCAATCTATATAGTTGTTATCTATAAGGTACTTGCGGATTTTTTGTTCTGCGCCACTACGATACATTATGCCGGGAAAACAAACAATCGCCGCAGTACCGCTCGTTGCAAGCCAAGAAAGCGAGTGCATAATAAACGCAAGGTCGGCTTTTGATTTCGGCGCAAGCACACCCGCAGGCGCAAAACGAGGGTCGTTAATGAGAACTGCGTTGCCGTCACCCTCCCATTTTATCGAATATGGAGGATTTGAAACGATAGCCTCAAACGGCTCGTCGTCCCAATGCTGCGGGTCGGTTAGAGTGTCTCCGTGCGCGATGTCGAACTTATCAAAACCTACATCGTGCAAAAACATATTGATACGGCAAAGGTTATATGTGGTAATGTTAATTTCCTGTCCGAAAAAACCATTGCGAACATTCTGTTTACCAAGTATTTTGGCGAAATTCAAAAGCAGACTCCCGCTCCCGCAAGCAGGGTCATATACTTTGTTGACTTCGGTTTTTCCTACAAGCGCAATGCGCGTAAGCAACTCAGAAACTTCTTGTGGCGTATAATACTCGCCGCCGCTTTTGCCGGCGTTTGAAGCATACATACTCATAAGATATTCGTAAGCGTCACCAAAAGCGTCAATGGTATTATCTTTGTAGTCGCCGAGTTTCATATCTCCTACGCCATTAAGAAGTTTTACAAGCTTCTCATTGCGTTTTGCGACTGTGCCGCCGAGTTTATTGCTGTTTACGTCAATATCCTCAAACAGCCCTTTGAAGCTGTATTCGCTATCTGTTCCTTGCGCCGAAGCCTCAATATTCTTAAAGATACGCTCCAAAGTCTCATTGAGGTTTGCGTCATCTTTTGCTCGCGCACGGACAATCTCGAACAGTTCAGATGGCAAGATAAAGAAACCTTTGGTATGAACGAGGTCGCCGCGAGCCTCTGTAGCTGCGTCATCAGTCAATTTGGCATAATCAAACGAAAGGTCACCCGCATCGTGTTCCCCTTTGTTAATATAGACAGTGATGTTCTCCGATATGTAGCGGTAGAATAACATACCGAGAACATATTGCTTGAAATCCCAACCATCCACGCTGCCGCGCAAATCGTTGGCGATTCCCCATATTGTGCGGTGCAACTCGGTTCGCTCTTGCTCTTTTTTGTTTTCAGACATATTCAGTCGTTCTCATTATGGGG
>BNVG01000207.1 GCA_025997935.1 Synergistales bacterium
GCGGCGTGGCTTTGGCCTACATCAACGCCAAAAAAGACCCCCACACAATAGCGGTCTACTCCCCGCCCCTTTTGCTCATCAACCTCACAGGTCAGACTGAGCTGAGCTACAAAAACGTGACGCCCCTGGCCATGCTCATGAATGACTTCGGCGCGTTCGCCGTGCCAAAAGACTCCCCCTACAAGACCATAGGCGAGCTTTTCGACGCCCTCAAGAAAGACCCCAAGAGCGTGAAGCTCGGCGGCACGTCCTCCCCCGGAAGCATGGACCATATACAGTTTCTCCATGCGGCCAAGGCGGCCGGCGTTGACGTCAAGGACATAACCTACATAGCGTTTCAGGGCGGCGAGGCTTTGGCCAACCTTCTCGGCGGGCATATCGACGTCTACACCACCGGCATGGCCGAGGTCGTGGCGATGCTTGAGGCCGGAGACATCAGGGTGCTGGCTCTCACGTCGCCTGAGCGTATAAAGAGCGGCCCGCTGTCCAAGATTCCCACGCTCAAAGAAGAGGGCATAGACGCCGTGTTCGTCAATTGGCGCGGCATTTTCGGCATCCCCAATATGCCTAAGGAAGCGCGCGACTACATGGAAAGCGCCCTGAAGAAGATGAACGAGACGCCGGAGTGGGATGAAATATGTCAACGCAACGGCTGGACTACGGTGTTTATGGGCTCTGCCGATTTTGAGAAGTTCTTGGTCAAGACAAACGAGGAGTACAAAACCCTCCTCGAGACCGTCGGACTCTACAGTCAGGCGAAATAATTATATCTGGATTTGATAGGGGCGGCCTGTGCGGTCGCCCCGAACTCGTATATACAACAACATTCGAAAAAGGTGACGCCATGAGAAGAGATACCGTCGTAGGTTTGTTTAGCGTCATACTCGGCGTGCTGTACGGCGCGGCTGCTTTGCAGATAAAAAACGCCTCCGTCGGAGGCCCCTGGGCGCCCAAGGTGTTTCCGCTCGGCATAGCGGCGTTTTTGGTGGTTTTGGGCGCGAGCGCGCTGGTCATTGATAGAGCGAAAGCGCGAGGCGGGGACAAGCCGCGCGCCGCCGCCGCCAAAGACCCCGGCTACGCAAAGCTCATATTGGGGACTGTCGCGCTTTGCGCGATTTACGGCTACACGTTCGAGCCGTTTGGCTACATCGTTTCCACGCTCTGTTTTATGTTCTTGCTTCTCACGCTTGTGAACGAACCCAAGCGCTGGAAGTCCAACATTATAATAACTTTGGTCTTCACGTTTTTCCTATGGGGTTCGTTTGTCTACGTGTTTGACATAGCGTTGCCTTCGTTTGATATGGACGCAATTAAAGAACTGTTCGCGTTTGCGGGGGGAGGGGTCAATCTTGGATAGCGGCGTTATTCAAAATCTCATGCTTGGGTTTTCCGTGGCGCTGAAATGGCAAAACTTCTGCATGATGATAATCGGCTCCGCGCTTGGGACGGTGCTCGGTATGCTGCCCGGCCTCGGGCCCTCCACCGGCATAGCCCTCCTCCTTCCCCTCACCTTCGTGATGCCGCCCGAAATGGCTCTTATCACCATGTGCGCCGTCTATTACGGGGCGATGTTCGGGGGATCGCGAAGCTCCATTTTGCTCAATATCCCGGGCGACGGGGCGGCCGTGGCCTCTTGTTTCGACGGCTACCCTATGGCGCAGCAGGGGCGCGCGGAGGCGGCTTTGGCCATCTCGGCTATAGCCTCGTTTATCGGCGGACTCATCTCCTGTGTCGCCTTTGTGGTTGTGGCCATGCCTGTGGCTCGCTTCGCTCTGCGCTTCGGGCCGCCTGAGTATTTCGTCCTGATGGTGTTCGCGCTCGCCGCCACCGCCGCAAACTCAAAAGACCAGCTCATCAAAGGGCTTATAGCCATGTTTATAGGGCTTGCCCTCACGACAGTAGGGATTGACCTCCAAAGCGGCGTTCAGCGTTTCACCTTCGGCTCAGTAGAGCTTCAGAGCGGTATAGATTTTGTGGTGGTAATAATAGGCGTTTACGGCTTGGGCGAGATTTTGTACGAGTATCATACGCTTCGGGCAAAGGGCGAGACGCACGTTCAGCACAAATTTGGCCGTATATGGATAACGTGGGAAGACTGGAAACGGTGCTGGCTTCCGATATTGCGTCAGACGCCCGTGGGGTTCTTTATAGGCGTTCTCCCGGGCGCGGGCGGCACGATAGCCGCCATGATGAGCTACAACAACGAAAAACAGCTCTCGCGCCACCCGGAGGAGTTCGGCAAGGGCGCCATAGAG
>BNVG01000208.1 GCA_025997935.1 Synergistales bacterium
CCATAACCTTTTGCTTAACCGCAGGAATTCCGCCTTGTTTATAGTTTCTTACTGTTGCCTGAACGTGCCTTGTCTTCGCGTCGGTCAGTTCCACTATTTCGGTTGTTGTCTTGCCTTTTTTGTGTAGCCGAACAATTTGCAAGCGCAAGTTCTCCTGTTCTTGCGGGGACATTTTTATAGCGTTTACTTCGAGCTCGCGTTCTATATTTTCCATACTTTTTATTATGCCATTGATTGGGTTTAAACGCAAGAGTTTTTTGGTGTGTTAATAAAAAACTTTCTGCTGAGTGAACTTACCTCAAGCGTAAGCGGTGACCCTATCTGCGAAATACACCTCCAATTGGGCGTGAATTATGCCCCAGTCCTTACGGCGTCCGACCCATTTCTTGGTTATGTCCATCATGGCCAGATACAACATCTTCAGTAAACTGTCGTCGGTAGGGAATACCGTCTTGGACTTAGTCACCTTACGAAGTTGGCGATTAAAGCCCTCTATGGCGTTGGTGGTATATATCAATGCCCGCATCTCAGGCTGGTACTTGAAATAGGTACTGAGATTGACCCAATTGGCGCGCCACGACTCAGCTATCCTGGGATACTTGGAACTCCATTTCTTCTCGAACAAATCTAAGTTAAAGAGCGCGGCTTCCTCATCGACGGCGGTATAGACGTTCTTCAAGTCAGCCATAAGGGCTTTTATGTCCTTATACGACACAAACCTTGTCGAGTTACGTATCTGATGAATGATACACCGCTGTATCTCCGTCTTGGGGAACGCGGCCTCTATGGCGTTAGGGAAACCCGTTAAACCGTCTACGCAGGCTATTAGAATATCCTCCACACCGCGGTTTCTCAGCTCGTTGAGAACCGAAAGCCAGAACTTGGCGCTCTCGTTCTCGCCGACCCACATGCCAAGCACGTCTCTTATGCCGTCCATATTTATACCAATGGCTACGTATACGGCTTTCTTGATAATGGCTCCCTCACCGCGGACGTGAAAGTGAACGGCGTCCATATAAACTACCGCGTACACGCTCTCAAGCGGACGAGACTGCCATTCTCTGACAACTGGCAGTATCTTGTCTGTTATACGGCTTTAAGCAGACGACCAACGACCATAGGGAGTTGTGTCGGTCGCTTAGATTCTTTATCAACCGTGCTGTCGGAAACTGATATGCCGTATATTTCCTGTATATGGGTTTCAATGTCACCTGTAGTCATGCCCTTAGCATACATAGACAGTATCTTGCTCTCTATGTCGCTCGATATGCTATTTTGCTGTTTCTTGACGAGTATAGGGTCAAACTCACCCTTGCGGTCGCGGGGCACCTCGATGTCTATCTCCCCATAGCTGCTCTTGAGCTTCTTGTGAGTATGGCCATTACGACTGTTGTCGGTTGTCTTGTTACGGTAGTCATACCTAGTGTAGCCGAGCTCGTCGTCAAGTTCGCCTTCAAGACCATTCTCAAGGACTGTGCCTATAAGCTCCTTGAATAGGCCGTTAATATCTTCAAGCGAGTTTATATCAAACTCTTGAAGGAAAGCTGATACTTTCTCACGGCGCGCTAATTCTTCGGGACTCCTTCTTCTCTTTGCCATTATGAAACCTCCAAGTCAGAGTGCTCTCTATTTTGCACCTACTTGGAGGTTTACACAATGTTTGGGACGGTCTCGCGTTATGCGGTTAGGTTTTAAGCCCCCAGTGAAGTTTGGTGTTGCCGGGCTTAAAAATACGGTCTTCACGAACGCCCCTTTTAGTACGGTGAGGTTATATTCTCAGATTTAAGGTATAAGAAAAACCCTCCCCGTTGATATTTCGGTGTTTACGGGCACCGAAAAAGGGAGAGCTTAACCCCATGCTTCATTTTTTGGGAAGCCTCAATAGGTAAATTCTATCACACACAAAAAAAGAAACAAGATGTTGCTGCCATATGTTGCAAATCAGTGGTTCAAAGTCCCGACTTTTACAGCAAAACACAAAAAAAATAAATCTAAAAAAACTGCTGAAATCTTGACATTTCAGCAGTTTTTTTGTTGCGATATGTTTCTCATTGTGATATATTTATATAGACGCTTAAATGGCGTATTGACGCGTAAATGACATATAGACACTTAAATAGCATATACACGAATGGGAGTGCAAAGATGTACATTGCTTGCACAAAAAATCACGGTACTGATTATCTCCAAGTGCATGAAGCGTATTCCATCAAAGAAAACGGAGTGACGA
>BNVG01000209.1 GCA_025997935.1 Synergistales bacterium
CGCGCTCTTTGCGAAAAGATAAATTGCGAAAAGATAAATAAAAAAATAAATAAATAAAATATTTTTTTGGAAATTTTTAACGGATTTCATAAATTTTAAGAGCCTCCGGCGTTTATATTTTTTATAATTTTGATTCTATAATAAAAATTCTAAAATTTCTTTATAAATATCTTATATAGAAGATAGACAGCGAGAGTATAATAGAATAAAATCAGAGTTGTGCGAATAGAGAGGAGGCGTTTGGTTTTGGACAAACTCTATGATCAGATGAGCTTCGTCTTGTCGGGCGGAGCTTTGCAAATGCTTGTTGATTTTCTGGCCCCAAGGGTCAAAAGCGCGTTGATAGTGTGTCCCAAAGGGGAAGATTTGGATATTTTAGACGCTTTGAACGTACATATCGACGAGCTTGTTTTGCGCGGGAGGGCTGGTGAGCTGACCTCCGTTTTTCCGAATCGTCCGTTGACTGACAAGTTCGAGCTGGCGCAGGCGGGCATAGAGATTTTTGATACGCAATGGAAATGGGCTATACGTATTCGAGGTAAGCTCTGGGCTGTTTACATATTGCTTCAGGATAGGGCCGACGATACTTTGCTTATGGAAATATCACAGACTGCCGGGCTTGTGGCTCTGTGGCAAACGCATTTGCAAGTGGAGGCTATGGAGGAGCGTCTCTCCCGCCTGTCTTATACGATTCTCGCGACAAAAAGCACCTTGGCTTCCGTTTTTGAGCCTATGCCTCTCGATAACTGCGCTGAGTTTATCACGGGCGTTTTGCGTGAAAGCCTGTTCCCCATATCGGTGAGCATATTCAAAGACAATGGCAAAGAGCTTGCTTTTCTGAAGGGCGACGCGCATACCCCGCCGCTTAGAGAGGGCATTTACACGCAGACGTATCTTCCTCCGACGCCCGTTTTCACGCGCAACACAAAAGAGCTGTGCGAAGTTGTCATTCCCTTGGTCGAGCCTTACAGGTTGTTCTGCGTGACACAATGGAAGGGCGTCCCTACGGAGGAGACCCTCAACTTCATGGAGCTTCTGGGGAACCTTGCCCAGCGCGCGTTGTCCATTCAGTATCTGCGCCTCGAGTCCGGAAAAGAACAAAAACAGGTACACGCCGATGAATTTCTCCTCTTCTCGCTCTCTAAGGCTATGGGTCTTTTGAGTAGGCAAAAAAACCTCGAGGATTTTCTTAGCCTCAGCATAAGCATTTTCGCGGAGCTAACGCTTGTCAGCCGGTGCTTTGTCGTGGTTTGGGATAGCGGCGCCTCCGCTTACGTTCCGTTTGCGTACCATGAGGGTTCAATTTCGTCGCCTTTCGAGTCGAATGTTTTGACCGTGCCGTCTATGTTCCGGGGTAACGGAGAGTTCTTTGTGGACTTAAATAACGTTGACTTTTCTGATTTTATCAACGGGCATGTGTCTCCGTGGCCTGAGATGTCCGATATGCGCTTTGTGTTTCCGTTCTGGGACGGGGCGTCGATAGAGGGTTTTATAGCCGCGACAGGCAACGACATCAACGACAACAGATTGGCGGCCTCGCAGATTTTGGCGCAGTTTGTGGCCAATGGCCTCAAAAAATTTTTGGATCGAAACACCGGTAATTCATGGAAAGCGTTATAAAAGAGCTTAAAGAGGTCTTGGAGTCCGAGAGTCTTCTGACGGCCAGAATGGTGGATTCGGTTCTGAGAACCAATCAGTTGGCGTCTTCCGCTACGCCTGAAATGCTTGAAATGTTCGGGCAATGGCTTTCGCTTGTGAGCGCGCAGGTTTTGCGCGAGACGGAAGAAAAATCGGACGGCGGCGAATGTGATGTAGTCTCTTTAGCTCGTTCTATCGGGGTCAGTGAGGCTACTGTTTTTTCGATTCTGCTCTCTTTGCATAGAACCGGGAAAATTCGCGTGAACACCGTCAGATTTTCCAAGGGCGACGGGCGCAACACAGAGTCCTGTCCCTGCCTGACGCAGTAAAGACAGATTGGAGTGAAACTACTCATGAAAAAGCAAAAATTTATACTTTGCTCTCTTTGCTTAGCGTTTGCGGCATTTTTAGCGCCAAGCGCGGAGTCCGCCCCCAAGCCGGATTGGGTTGAGGATGTCCCGGGGTTTCGCTTCGAGAACATGCTGTACAACTGGGACAGTATTTATATAGACATAGTAAATATGACATCCGGCAACAAGTTCTTTGGCGGAACGGTGATATTTCTC
>BNVG01000210.1 GCA_025997935.1 Synergistales bacterium
TCGCTTTCTTTTCCCCGGCTTACATTGTGTTATTCGAAATTGTCATGATAGACTTTATAATTATCTTGAGGTAGCGTTAAATGATTAAAAAAATGCCTCTGAAATAACAGAAAGACCGGGTAAACTGTCAGGAAAATAAACGTTATAATAGGGCATACGCCAGATTGACATCTATGTGATACAATGTATTACGAGGTGATTTTTATGATTAGCCAAATAGCCAAATGGGGAAATAGTCAAGGTCTGCGAATTGACAAGAACTTACTCCAAAGCATAGGTCTTTGTGTCGGCGACCAAGTTGAAGTCATCAAAAATGAAAATACCATCGTTCTCAAGCCACAGCAAAAACACGGTATTGACTGGTATCTCCAAGATTATGAACGTCCAGAATCTGCGGAATGGGAAGAATATGACGAACCGAGAGGGCGCGAAATATGGTAAAGCAAGGCGATATTATCTTTGTGGACTTTGCCCCCACAAAAGGACGAGAGCAAACGGGACAAAGACCCGCTCTCGTCATCAGCAACACCCGATATACACAACAGAGCAACTTTGCCATAGCTTGTCCCATCACAAGCACCATGAAACCAATGAAAGTCCGTGTTCCTTTAGATAGCCGTACAAAAACACAAGGTGATATACTTTGCGAGCAAGTCCGCATCATTGATTTACTCAAACGGGCATATACCGTAGTTGAGCAAATTCCGAAAGACAAATTACGGGAGGTCTATAATGTAGTCAATGCCTTGATTTCCATTGAAGACTAAGCTCACTTAGTTGGCTCTACTCCGATATAATATCGTCCTCAAGCATTTCTACGGCCTTCATCTTAATGTTCGGGGCGAGGTGGGCGTATCTGAGCGTCATCTTCAAGTCGGCGTGCCCCATAAGCTCTCTGACCGTGTTAAGGTCAACACCTTTCATCACGAGCTGAGAGGCGAAGTCGTGCCTCATATCGTGCCACCGGAAATGTTCAATCTTTGCCGCTTTCATTAGACTTTCCCAAGACGATCTGCAATCACCCATTTTCTTGCCAGTTTGCGGTGATGGAAAAACCAGACTGCCGGGCGCAGTTCGTTTTGTATTATTGCGCCAGTTCAAAAGCGTATCGAACGCTATTTTGTTCATCGGCACGTAATACTGCTTGCCAGATTTGGACGTAGCGGCGCGTACCAGTATCGTTTTTTCGTCGAAATTCACATCGCGCCATTCGAGCGACAATAGCGAGTTACGCCTTATACCTGTATAGAGACCTAATAATACGATTGGTTTCAGGTGATCGGCCTTCAAAGGAGGCGCGGTTTCCATTCCTCTGACCTTTCGCCACTCATTGTGACTATCGTATCCTTCCTTGATTTTTTTCTCTCTTGCGTCAAGCGCGTCTATAAGGCGAGTTCTTTCCTCTTTTGTGAGATAGCGCACTTTGGTATCGGAGTCCTCCTCTGAAAGCTGTTCCAATTTGGCGATAGGGTTATTCTCTATGATGTTTCGCTTGACGGCCCAATTTATGGCCGCTTTAAGCGCTGTTATCAAGCGGTTGATGCTGGAGTCCTTCAAACCAGCCTTCTTTCTCTTGCTTCGCCACTGCTCGATTTGAGCGATTGTTATCTCGTCCAGAGGGGTATCAAACAGGAACTTAAAATTGGATTTGATAATATAGGCGGTGGAGTCGCCAGATTTTCTGTTCTCGATGACCCAAGACTCGTAAATATCGCTGACAAACCCGCCGAAAGTGAGTTTCTTTTCTTGATTAATTGGGTCTTCGCCCCTCTCTATGGACGCGAGAAACTGCTGAGCCACTTCTCTCGCCTCAGCTACGTTGTATCGAGTAGCGTCGCCGATTTTGTAAGTGCCTCTCTTCCCATTTGGTCGCCTGTAATCGACGCAGAATGTTTTCTTTCCCCCATAGCTGACGGACATTACAAACCCGTTTACGAGGGTGTCGCGAATCCAATATATTAACACACCAAAAAACTCTTGCGTTTAAACCCAATCAATGGCATAATAAAAAGTATGGAAAATATAGAACGCGAGCTCGAAGTAAACGCTATGAAAATGTCTCCGCAAGAACAGGAGAACTTGCGCTTGCAAATTATTCTACTACACAAAAAAGGCAAGACAACAACCGAAATAGTGGAACTGACCGACGCGAAGACAAGGCACGTTCAGGCAACAGTAA
>BNVG01000211.1 GCA_025997935.1 Synergistales bacterium
TTTACGGCATCGAAAAGGAGGACGACTTGGCATGAAAATGATTAAAAATTCCCTCGGGCGTTTGGTGCCGGACGAAATCCCCGGCGTGGGAAAATTTGAGCCTTACGTCTCCCCCTTCGCTTACCTCGACCGGCAACTCACGTCGCCCGCCAAAAGCGCGTATCCCATTCACCCCCAAACCCCGCGCAAGAACAAGGTGACGAGCGATATAAGGCAAGCTATTGAGCGAAGCGGCTTAGAGGACGGCATGACAATATCGTTTCACCACCATCTGCGCGGCGGAGACGCGGTCATACCTTTGATTTTGAGGGCCTTGAGCGATATGGGCTTCAAGGGCCTGACGCTTGCGCCAAGCTCCCTCCCCGACAGCCATGACTTCGTGGCCGACTACATGAGAAGCGGCCTCGTGACGCGGCTTTTCTCGTCGGGAGCGAGGGGCGAGGTCGGGCGGGCCATATCTAACGGCGAGATTGAAATTCCCGTCGTGCTACGAAGCCACGGCGGACGCGCGCGCGCCATAGAGCAGGGCGATATTTCCATAGACGTGGCGTTTCTCGGCGCGCCGGCCTGCGACAAATGGGGCAACATGACGGGCAGCGCGGGGCGTTCGGCCTGCGGCTCTATGGGCTACGCGCAGCTCGACGCAAGGCACGCGCGCCACGTCATAGCCGTCACGGACAACCTGATGGACTATCCCCTCAGGCCACGCATATCCATACCGCAATATCTCGTGGATCAAGTCCTCTTAGTGGACAGCATAGGCGACCCGGCGAAAATAGCGACGGGCGCGGTCAAGATAAGCCGCAACCCGGTAGACCTCAAAACCGCGCGCAACGCCTTCGACCTCCTCAATGCCTCAGGGCTTATGGTGAACGGATGTTCTTTTCAGGTCGGCGCGGGCGGGGCGAGTCTCGCCGTCGCGGCCTACGTGAAGGACTACATGAAAGAGAATAAAATCAAGGGAAGTTTCGGGTTAGGCGGCATGTCGGGCTATATGGTAGAGATGTTGGAGGAGGGATATTTTGAGGCGATGCTCGACGTGCAGAGCTTCGACAAGTCCGTGACGGACTCCATGACGCGCAACCCAAACCATATAGAAATAGACGCGTCTTGCTACGCCAACCCCTTCAACAAAGGCTGTGTGGCCCACAACCTCGACATGGTCATATTGGCCGCTCTCGATATAGACACGGACTTCAACGTCAACATACAGACCGGACATGACGGCGTTTTGCGCGGAGCGATAGGCGGACACCCCGACACGGCGGCGGGCGCAAAGTGTGCTGTCATAGTCGCGCCGTCTTTCAGAGGCGGAGTCCCGACAATCAAAGAGAGAGTGATGACCGTCTGCACGCCCGGAGAGACGGTAGACGCTTTTGTCACGGAGCGCGGAATCTGCATAAACCCACGGCGCGAGGATCTCTTGAGGTCGGCACGGAACGCGGGGCTTTTGGTGAAGGATATAAGAGAACTAAAGGCTGAGGTCGAAGCGCTTACCGGTGTCCCCGACGACCCAAAGGTTGACGAGAGCCGCTTGGTCGCGGTGGTGGAAAACCGCGACGGAACGTTGCTTGACAGCGTGTATAAGGCGGTTTAGAAATCAGTAGCTCGCGCCTCCAAGTTGCGGGGGGCGCGAGTTTGACGAGGAGCTATTTATTCTTATTCGCGCCGCCGACAGAAGCGACGAGTATCAGCACAAGAAACGCGCCTTGAATAAGCCGCTGTATCCCGGGCGACAGCTTCGCCACGTTCAGAAACGTAGACATAAAGGACATCATCAACGCGCCGAAGCAAACTCCCGCTACGCTGGATTTTCCGCCCCCGGCCGCTGTTCCTCCTACGAACGTCGCCGCTACCGACGGCAAAAAATACGTAGAACCCATGTCCTGAAACGCCCCGCCGATGAAAGCCCCGCACAGTGTCCCGGCGAGGCCTGAAATAGCGCCGGATAGAACGAACGCCTCTATTATGACCCTGTTCACGGCTATACCGGCGTAGTGAGCCGCGTTTCTGGATTGCCCCACGGCGTGCAGACGTTTGCCGAACGGAGTTTTGTACAACAAAACCGCCAGCGTTACGGCGACGACAATGGCTATGACGGTCAGCATCGGCAGCCCCAAAAAAGTTTTATTTATGAATTTTACAAGAAGCGGATGAGGAAGGGCCTTC
>BNVG01000212.1 GCA_025997935.1 Synergistales bacterium
GCCGTGGTTCACTATCTGACGAGCCTGCCTGATAGAGCGGGCAAACCCTATGCGATAGACGAGGTTGTCGAGGCGCATTTCGAGGGTCTTGAGGAGAGCCACGCCCGTCATGTCTGAGCTTTTCTTCGCTATATCGAAATAGCGGGAGAACTGGCGCTCCATAATGCCATAGTACGCCTTGATTTTCTGCTTTTCAAGAAGCTGAAGCGCGTACTGCGATACCTTCTGTCCGCTACCGCCCTTGACGGGCTTCTTCGCGTCCACTCTTTTGAGAGCTTTGGAATGACCGCAGATATTGACCCCCAAGTGACGGGACAGCTTAAAACGTGGTTCTCTTCGTGTTGCCATAAGTACGCTCCTTTACCGAATAATAAAATTAGAGGGCTTTTCAGCCTTTCCATATTTCACAGTTTCTGCAATTTTATCACATATCAGCGAGATGTGTAAAGGATATGTGAAGTTTGATCAGGGGAAGCTCCTTTGTCATGCGAAGAGCGCGGTGTCAGTTCGCCAAGGCTTGGATTTTATCAGTAGGCAGTTCAGAACTCTTGGCTATGAGGTCCAACGACACTCCGTTGGCCAACAGATTTCTGGCAAGTTCGAGCTTGCCTTTTTCCATGCCGCGCTGTTCAGCCTCGGCGGTCTCGTCTTTGGTAAGTAGCGATATGTACATAGCTTTTCCCTCCTTAGCGTATTGCAACAGAATTTTCTTATATTCAGTCAATATTTCCTCATCTTTTATATTGACTATGGTCGTGGTAAATAGCAACAGATCGCGCTTATCTTCCTCGCTCCAGCCTCGCTCGTTCAGGAGCTCAACAGATTTGCGGAGAAAGTTGAACTTCTGGCGTTCTTCATTCTTACCTATAGCGAACTTCGCCGCGTAGAGAACTATGTCGACAGGGTTATCACTCGACAAAAGAACGTCATCGTCAAGTTCGCTGAGTACAAGATTATTATACTTGTAAATGAGTTCTGTTCCAAAGTGACAATGCGAATAATAATTTGCCTCTTTCTTTGGACGAACCCCTGTGGTTATGGCAAGGGCGACCGGTTCTTCTCTGTGGTGCGCGTAAATCAAACTTCGATAATGATTCATTCTCTCAGGGAGATAGCCGCCTTTGTGTGACTGCTGCGCTTCTACGTGCAAAAGCACTCTTCTCTCGTCGCCGTTTTTCAAAGGGACTTTCACAAGCAAGTCGGCATAATGCGAACTTTTACGAATTTCCTTGTCAGACGTAAGCAATATGTCCTGAAACTCCTTGTCGAGAAAATCCGGCTTCTTATCCCTGTCCGCCTCTTCATAGAGCGATGGTATCGCTCTTTTAATCAGCAGATAGAAAAATCTCTTCACGAGGTCTTTCCAGAAGTCATCGAAAGGGAACCTCTCTGTTTTCTTGGCGCCGCTGTCCTTGATTTTGGTGTTCTCGTCTTGCTTTGTTCCGGCCATTCTGTCCCCTCCCCCCTATCTCTTTACAATGCAATTATAGCTGGTTTTACGTCAAAAAACAGGATACGCCTTGCGCGTGAACGCTCTTTTTTGTTCACGGAGCCGAAGTATCGGCTGTTAAAAGCCGCGTTCAGGGGTGGATAGGGGGTCAGATTATCGCAGAAATGACCGTCCTTGGTCGGTCGTTCTTTTTTAGAAGTATGCTATCCCGGATATATCAGCTTCAAGTGCGGTAGCCGCTGTTTATCAAAAAACAATATGGCTATCGGACTTACTTCAACAAGAGACGGGCGGAAAGTGGCCGCCCGTTGTGCGCCCGTAGCGAGTCTGGCAAGCATAGTTTCACGTTATTAGGTGTAATTGTCCCGACCGCTTTCAAACTTGGCGAAGGAAATTTGCGGCGGCTCGCTTCAATCCCGACCGAGTTGTGCGCGAAGGCGAGCGATCTCCGCATCTTTAGCCGCCAGCGCCGCTTCTTTATTCGCCAGCGCCGCTTCCTTGTCCGCGACGACAGCCTGCCATTTAGCGTTAGCTTTAGCTGTCGCTTTAGCTGTCGCCTCTCGCCGCGCGTGCCCCAACGCCGACGCTTCATTATGACGCGCGAGCGTCCTTAGACGCTCTATCTCCTTGAACTCGTCAGTAGCGGTGATACCACGGTACGCTCCTATAGCTTCTTCCATTATCGGCACCTCCAATGCTTCGA
>BNVG01000213.1 GCA_025997935.1 Synergistales bacterium
ACTCCCGTCGCCGCTGATTTTGAACAGGCTATGGCGAGAGTCGGAGCGGTGACGGATATGGGCGCTTTGAATGCCATTATTATTCCGGCGGAGGCCAATAAATCAGACTTTATAGCGGCGCCTGACAAGCTCTGTTTCGTATTATCAAGCGCGCCTTGGGCTTCCTGAAGACGTGTCTGTGCCTGTTGATATTTTGCGGATTCGGCGGCAAGTCGAGTGTTCTCCGCAAGACGAGCTTGCTCGTTCGAGAAATTTCGGGTATCAACACCCGCACTATTAAGAGATGTTCTGAGTTCCCTTAATTCATTACGCTGTCCGACTAATTTTTCTTGCAGTTTATTGGCCTTTGCCTGAGCGCTGGCAAATTCATTAGCGAGTTGTTTTGATGGATTTGCTGTTTCGCTCATTTGTTTAGCGAGAGTATTAGCCTGGAGCTGTGCCGCGTTAAACGCGGCGCCGGTCTGATTAACCACATTCTGCATTTTGGCGTATGACTCTATCTGCCCTTGATTCTGGCTCAGATTCGACATCCGCTTTTGAAGCTCTCCCATCGTGTTCGCGGCGCCCTTGAACGCGTTAGAAAACGCTCCGTTCATTGTGGCGTCGATGACAAAATTTATGTTATACGCGCTTGTGTTCATGCTTTCACTTCCTTTCTATGCTATGATGTAGACAAGATGATTTTTAAGGGGGGCGTGTTTTATGGCAATCGTTAATATAGCTCTCGGTTTTATTTTTAGCGGAATACTTTTCCTTGTCATCGGAGCTATCGTCATTGCTTTTCTCTGCGCTATCGCTCAGACCGTCTCGATTTGGGCAGCCGTGATTTTTGGCGCTCTTCTGGTGTTTAGAGTCATCTCCAGTATAAGACGTGATAAAAAAATCGCCGAATGGGAAATCACGCTCAAGAACAAAGAGCACAGCGGCGAATCCCTTACCAGACTCGAATATGAGGCCATCCACCCCGATGAATCATGGAAATTCAAATATCCGGGATATTACCGGCCAAAATATTAAACACAGAGAAGCCCCTTGTTACGGGGCTTCTTATTTTTTTCGATGCTTTTCAAATTCACGCTCCACAAGCATCTGCTCGTCAGCCACAATCGCGCACCACTCCGGCAAGTCGGCCACGGGGAGCGCCAGCCACTCAGTAACCGACGTTCCCGTGTCGGCCCGCGCCAAACGAACCGCTATGCGGCGGAGGATGTTGGCTGGGCGGTTGCCTTGGTTTTCGCCTCGGGCTCCGCCGCGCTCTCCTCGGAGTCCGACCCCATCAAAAAACTCTGCACCTGATTAGTCACCACCGTGAAATCCCGCGCTGAGAGCGTCTCCATAACCTCGACTGGTATACGCGCCGCGCGCGCGGCCACTCTTATCAAATAGACCTTCGAGTAGTCCGGCATAAGCGCTACCTTGCCCGACTTAAAAAGCTGCTGCTCGACCTCAATCAGGTCTACGCCCGTCAGAGTTTCAAGCTGTATGTCGAGCTCGGTCAAGTCCTGTCCTTTGTGTCTTAACGCTTTCTTTAGCTGTATTTTCATTTTGTCCTCCTACTCGGAAATAAAAAAGCTCCCTTGCGGGAGCCTTTGGTCAAATTTGGTTTACGCCGTCTTGCGCTGTTCCCCAAGGAACTTGTTCACGAAATAAACCTGCCCCTTCCCTGTCACCTTCGTGGTCTTGGTGATTCTTATGCTTCCGTCGGGGTTGCTGATGGTTATCTCTTTTATCACAAAAAGCCCCATATCCATAGCCTTCTGAGTCGGCATGTTCCGGCTTTCGCCCTCCTTCATCAGATAGCCGTCGTCGCGCAGTTTCGCGAACAGTCGATTCTGTCCTATGTCGTAGCCGTTTTGCTTCAACAGCTTCGCGAGCTCGCCTATAAGGATAGACGTGTTGCTTACCGAGACAGAATCGGCGAACAGCACCTTGGGCCGGTCAATCTCAATTCGGCTTTCTAATTCAAGCCGCTTGGCGCGCTCCTCTTTCACCCGCGTGGCGAGCTGAATTATCGTGTCGGGGTTGAGTATGGCTTCCTCTAACTTCTGAGGCGTCATATACGCGCCGGTCTTGCGGATAGCAGGGAGTACCTCATGTGTGACCCACCGCTTGAATTTCTTAGCTTGTGGCATATTCGAGCGC
>BNVG01000214.1 GCA_025997935.1 Synergistales bacterium
CACGAACCTCGACCCATATCGCGCTCTCCACCTCAAGGGAACCGCCCGCGGGCTTTTCAATGAGCTGGATTCGCTTCGCGCCGTTATAAGCCTCGGCGAGCAGTGGGGCCTCAGTTTATCCTATCTGACCGCTCCTGAGCCTATGAATTCCTGGGAGTTCAACCTGTCCGCCCAAAAATGGAAGATAGGAGCGACGGACGGACTTAACGACCTGAGACGCTACGCCGTCGGGGCTCAACGCCTGTTCGCCTATGACAATATTCGTATGGGGGTCGGCTTGGCTTACGAACATGTAGAAGAGAACGGACGAAAAGACGGCGACTTCGGCGGGCTTACGTTCTTTGCCGCTAAGGACACGCTCGACATTCCAAGCGACCCGACAAGCGGACACGCGTGGCGGGTGAACGTGTGGTGGCCCAACGCCGAAGAGCTGCTCTATCGCATTACGTATTTCAAACCGCTTAACGTCGGAGATATGTGGAGGACGTATCTGCGCCTCGGATATATGGAGGGAGACACCGACAGGATTGGCCACGCGTCCTATTTGGGCGCGGCCGAAGAGCTTTACTCCATCGCCGCAAACCCGATAGAATCTGAACGCTCGGCTTGGGTCAACATCGCGTTCAGGCGTATTCTGAAGCGTAGCGTCATGGGCATAGTCGCGGCGGAGGTCTTCGGAAGCTACGGCTACGCCATGGACAAAAATTACGGCAAAGTCGCCGCGCCTTGGGAGATTGGCCTCGCGTTAAGCATCCCCAACGACTTCATAAACATGAAAATAGCGGCTATTTATGGCAGTGAGGAGTTTAAGTTAGGCTTCTTTCTCGGTATGCCGATATGGGATCACTATCCGTTGCCGTAATGGAATTATAATAAGGGAAATTCGAAAGAGGATGAATATATAATGGCTCGCAATATTACCATGCGTGAAAAAGATTATTCTCAGTGGTATCTCGACGTCATCAAGGCGGCGGAACTGGCGGACTACGCGCCAGTCCGGGGTTGTATGGTCATCAGACCGACTGGATACTCTATATGGGAGAACGTGCAGCGCTATTTTGACGACGCGTTCAAACGCACGGGTCATAAAAACGCTTATTTTCCGTTGCTTATCCCGAACTCTTTCCTCGAAAAGGAAGCCGAGCACGTGGAGGGCTTCGCGCCGGAGTGCGCGATGGTCACTCACGCCGGCGGCGAGGAGCTCGAGGAACCATTCGCGATTCGCCCCACGTCCGAAACCGTCATAGGGCATATGTATAGCAAATGGATTCAGTCCTGGCGCGATTTGCCAGTGCTGATAAACCAGTGGTGCAACGTCATGCGCTGGGAGAAGCGCACGAGGCTCTTTTTGCGTACGTCGGAGTTTTTGTGGCAGGAGGGGCACACGGCCCACGCGACGCGTAACGAAGCCATAGAGGAAACGCTGCGGATGCTGGAAGTCTACCGCAAGGTGATGGAGGAGGAGCTGGCCCTGCCTGTGGTCGTTGGTGAAAAGACGGCGGGCGAGCGATTCCCCGGCGCTGTGGACACGTACTCGTGCGAGGCCATGATGAGCGACAAAAAAGCGCTTCAGGCCGGGACAAGTCATTTCCTGGGCCAAAATTTCGCCCGCGCCTTCGAGATGCGCTTCCAAAATCAGGCCGGCGAGCTTGAGGAATGCTGGACAACCAGCTGGGGAGTGTCTACGCGCCTTATCGGCGCTATCATAATGACGCACTCCGACGACGACGGCCTCGTCCTGCCGCCCCGCGTCGCGCCTGTCAAAGCCGCTATACTCCCCATAAGCACGGATGAAAAAGTCATAGACGACTCGCTCCTGCCGCGCGCGCGTGAATTATCCGCGCAGCTTGACGGCGCGCTTGGCGGGCTTTGTACCGAAGTCGATACGAGATTTTTTATGAGGCCGTCGGACAGGTTCTTTTATCATCTTCAAAGGGGCGTTCCGCTCCGCCTCGAGCTCGGCGAGAAGGATATGAAAGCCGGCACGGTCAGGGCGGTGCGCCGCGATACGGGAGAGAAGCTCGACATAGCCCAGGACGCGCTCGTCCCGACCACGCTCAAAATTTTAGAGGAAATTCAGACGTCCCTTTACAACCGCACTATATTCCGCGCGGTTGTAAAGGGACG
>BNVG01000215.1 GCA_025997935.1 Synergistales bacterium
GAACACAGAACACAGAACACAGAACACAGAACACAGAACACAGAACACAGAACACAGAACACAGAACACAGAACACAGAACACAGAACACAGAACACAGAACACAGAACACAGAACACAGAACACAGCCTAAATAGTTTCTTTTTATTCCTCGAAGGAATCAATTTTCCGCGCGTAGGCGCTCCATGTTTTGGGGCGGCGACGCGCGGATTTTTTTGTGCTTTGATATAGACGGCATACCATGAACAAGCTGATGTTGTGTAGAACATATCTGTTTTTTTCGAAAAATTATTGGAACCGTAAAATAAGCACAAGGCGGTGTGGCGTATGTTGTATCAAGATTTTCTTACCAATCAAAAACGCTTGATTCACAAGGTCACGCATTATTTTCCTGTATACGAAAGATATTTCAATAAGTTTGTGAATCAGTCTGTGATATTTTGGGAAATAGGTGTTTTTCAGGGCGGATCATTACAGATGTGGAAGCGTTATTTAGGGCCTTTCGCGACAATAGTTGGAATAGATATAAATCCTGACTGCAAAAATTTTGAAGAGCATCAAATTCATGTTCGTATTGGAAATCAAACAGACACGACTTTCCTCCGGTCCGTTATAGATGAATTTGGCGCGCCGGATATAATTCTGGATGATGGCAGTCACATTATGAGCGATGTATGCGCCACATTTCAATATATGTACGACAAAGTAAGTAAAAACGGAGTATACATTGTTGAAGATCTACATACTGCTTATTGGGATGAATATGGCGGCGGCTTAAAGCGAGAGGGATCGTTTATAGAACTTTGCAAAGACTTGATGGATAGTATCAATGCTCGTCATAACGGCCTCCCGAGAGCTTTTGCGGACGCTACTTTTTCAATGTCGGTTTATGACTCTGTGGTTGCGTTCGAGAAAAAGGAATGGCGCGAAGAGACATATCATGTGCAAATGACGCCCTCAACTGTTTTCGCGCAGCTATTTTTTTATATTGACGAACAGTACGGCGAGGAACGCTCTTTGACGGAAACCGTTCTCGTAAAAGATAATCAATATAAGGTAGCGTTTGATGTTCTCGGTTACGCGGGGAGTGGCGGAAAATTGCCGATGATGAAAGAAATCAGATTTGACCCCGCAGCGGAGCCGATAACGTTCACCATAACAGAATCTAAGGTCATATATAGCAATGGCGGCAGTCAGCATTTGAAAATTACATTCTCAAACGCTGAAATGTCTGAGAGCGGGAGATACACATTTCATCATAATGATCCAATTCTGATTTTTGATTCTTCCGAAGTGGACTTCACGAGCGTGGAGCATATCTGTTTTTCAGGAATTATTGAAACATTGAACTGAAAACTGTGAATATATTGGAGTGAAAAAAATGATTGTTAATAACAATATTGAATTTGTTGAGAATTTTGAGGGAATTGTCGGTTACGTTGATAGATTAGTTAATAGGCCTTTCGAGGTTAAAATATTTGGTTGGTCGCAGAACCCTTACACAAAAAGCTCCGAGGCTATCAGAGTGTTGGTTTATAGAGAGGACGGGGAGTTGCTCGCCGATTCCTTACCTGATGGTTTGAGCGCGGATGTTGCCTCACATTTTAATAATCCTCTATTGGAACATTGCAGGTGGCAAATCTCTATTCCAAAAAAATCACTGTTATCCGGCGTAGATCAAGAATTATATGTCTATGTATATCTCTCGGATACAAATCAAGCGATCAGGATACCAAAAACGTCTGATAATTTGCTGACAATATCTAAATCTTTGCTTGAGGATAACGCGTATCCCGTGTGCTATATAGATATAGTTGGAGGAGGTTGTAACGCTTCCTGTTTCTGGTGTCCGTCAGGAGGTCGTAAACATAGCCTCACATTCACAAAGTACGAAGATTTTATTTCTCGCGTAAATTACATGCTGGAAAATAGGATTATTAACATGGACACGACGACAATACACCTCTATAACTGGTCAGAACCGTTTCTGCACAGAGATTTTCGCAGAATTGTAAATTTTCTGAACGATAGCGGCTATAAATATGCCCTTAGCACAAACGCTTCGTCTCCGGTTTTGTTTGAGGAAAACGATTCGTTGAGTGGCCTTACAGAGTTGGTTTTTTCGA
>BNVG01000216.1 GCA_025997935.1 Synergistales bacterium
GACTTGGGGCTTGCCTACGCTATGGCCGGCGAGCCTCAGCTAGCCATAGACCGCCTGTACGACGTGGTGGAGAAGAACTTCGCCCGCGCTTTCCCCGGCATAGAGGTTATCGCCCTCACCGAGATTAACGCCATTATCGCCGCTTCGCCCGACAAACTCGACGCGCGCCGAATAGATTCTCGGTTCTTGTCGAATTTACCCTTGGGTTTGCGCGTAGTCCTGACCTGGGACGCCGACGACACGGATATAGACCTGCATATCATAGACCCAAACGGCGAAGAGGCCTTTTACGGACATCCACTGAGCTATCAGGGCGGGCGGGTGTCGCCCGACAACACGAGCGGGTACGGCCCCGAGGAATACTCAATCAAAACGGCCAAGCCCGGGACGTACCGCGTGGAGGTTAATTTCTACGGACACAGACAGCAGCTCCTGTCGGACTCCACGACAATACAGCTCGATTTCTTCACGCGCTACGGAACGCCGGGTCAGGCCAAACAATCCGTCACTATGCGCCTTCGCGACGCCAAAGACCGCATAGTGGTGGGCGAATTTCAGGTGAAGTAAAATGTTGCTTCGCAAGGAGTTCACGTTCGACGCCGCGCATAACCTGACGCGCTATCACGGAAAGTGCGAAGCGCTCCACGGACATACGTACCGCTTGGCCGTGGTTCTGGAGGGTACACCGGGCGACGAGGGGATGATCGTCGACTTCGCTGAAATTTCGCGCATCGTGAAAGAGCGCGTGGTATCAAAATTAGACCACGCCTATATCAATGATATTCTGGAGCAGCCAACGGCCGAAAATATCGCGCTTTGGGTGTGGGAGCAAATAGAGCGGGAAGTCCTCCGCCCCAACGCTCGCCTCTCTTTGATAGAAGTCTGGGAAACCGCGTCGAATTGCGTTGTTTTGCGCGCGGAAGATTTTAATGTCGCGAGGACTCGAACATGAAAGACGTTCAAAAAGAGCCGGATAACCGCAATATCGCGATAGACCGCGTGGGGGTGAGGGGAGTGAGCTATCCCGTCACCGTGATGGACAGGGTGAACGGCTCTCAGAACACCGTGGCCGACGTATCCATGTCCGTTCAATTGCCCCATGAATACAGGGGCACTCACATGAGCCGCTTTATAGAAGCCCTTGAGGAGCATAAAGGGGTGCTTGGGCCGTCCGCCTTAGACGGACTGACGTCGCGTATGTGCGAAAAATTGGACGCCCTCGAGTCGGAGGTTCGGTTTGAGTTCCCTTATTTTGTGCGAAAGGCCGCGCCGGTGTCGGGCATTTCGAGCCTCACCCGCTACGAGGCCGGCCTTTTCGGGATACGCAAGAACGGCGTGTTTGACATAATAACCGGCGTCTCTGTCCCCGTGCAGACTCTTTGCCCGTGCTCCAAGGAAATTTCGTCACACGGCGCTCACAATCAGCGCGCCGAGGTTCTTTTGAAGGTACGCATGAACGAGTTGGTATGGTTTGAGGAGCTTATTCAAATAGCCGAGCGTTCCGCGTCAACGCCGCTTTATACGTTGCTCAAGCGCGAAGATGAAAAATATGTCACTGAGCGCGCCTACGACAACCCCCGCTTTGTCGAGGACGTAGTGCGGGACATAGCGGTGGAGATGAACGACGACGCGAGAATAACGTGGTATGACATAACCGTCGTCAGCGCGGAGAGCATTCACAATCACGACGCCTTCGCGGAGCTTCGCGGGAACAAGAGAAAAACCGCTAAGGCGTAAACCGTGAGGGTTTTGGTATGGGCTTGATAAAATGGCTTTTCTATTATGTGGCCACGGCGGTAATCGTCATGCTTATAGCGGAGGGATGCTTTCTCTGGCAGGACTACTACAACACGCAGCATCCCGATGTCGTGCAGAGCGTGGCGATGGGATATATGGAGGAACTGCCGCTGGAGGGGATTCTTCTCTGGGACGAGCAGGTCGTCCACGCTCCGAGGGAGGGGGTTCTGACATACCCTTCGCCCGTGCCGAGGCGCGTGGCGAAGGGTGAGATGGTCGCGGCCATAGACGGATCGCCCGTCAGAGTGGGGGCTTCGGGCTATTTCTTTCCGGCCTTAGACGGCGAAGAGGGCGACTGGGTCTATCCAAGGA
>BNVG01000217.1 GCA_025997935.1 Synergistales bacterium
TTCACCATAGCCAAAAGAGAAGTCGTCTTCCCCGTCTGGCGCGGCGCGTGGAGTACGAAATAACGCTTTTGGTCTACAAACGAAATAATTTCGTCATAGTCGATTCGGCGCAATGGGTCTATCGTATAATGGTCTTCCGGGATACCCGGCCCCGCCGTGTTGAAAAACTTCGCTACCTTATATGTGTCCATGAGAACCTCCTTACGCGCGACGCCATCCGTTGCTCATAGATTTAATTATTTATTGAAAAAGTCTATAATTATTATATATTATCTTTCAGTAATAGACAGCAATAGAAAACAAGTTCCGGCAAACACAAAGGAGTGTTTAAATATGTCTTCTCCGTTTTTTACGGTAGTTATACCCGCGTACAACCGTCCTGAGACCCTGCCCTACGCCTTGGCGACGTGTCTCAAGCAGGTGGATTTCGACGACTTCGAGGTGCTGATAAGCGATGGTTCCGATATGGGCAACAACCTGAGCTATGAAGCCATAAAGGAACACATAGGGCCTCGCGTGAGATATATCAGGCCCAAAGAGGTTTTGGGGTATTACGAGCATTGGGAGTGGATTTTAGACAGCGTCAGGGGCGAATACGTCATATACATAGGCGACGACGACGGACTCACCCGCGACGCGCTCCGCGAGTATTACGACTGCATAAAGGCCACGGGCGCGGAGGCCGTGACGTCCAACCTCATGTCCTATCAGTGGCCGGGGTTCGAGTTTCCGCCAAAAGTCGCGGCAAATAACAACACCGGAACGTTTTGGCGCACCGTGCCGAACGACGGCGAGCGGTATCACGTCATGAAATCGGAGCAAGTTCTCGAAAAAGTCTTAGATTACAAGGCGCTTGTCGTGATGCTACCCTTTGTCTACCGGGCGACGGTGAAGACGGAGCTTGTTATGTCCATAAGGGGGAAATACGGCGGCTATTTTAACGGAGCGCCGCCAGACCTTTACGCGGCGTTACTTACGGCTTCCAACTTAAAAGAGTACGTCTTGGTGGATAAAGCCCTCAGTATTATAGGCTCTTCCGTAAAAAGCACCGCCTACGCGGAGCACGTTCTGGGCGGCAACACCTCCGCCACGAAAGAGTTTTTTGCGCGAAAACCCAAGGACGCGGCGTACAGCCTTAAATACAAAAGCCTGATGTGGAACGCGGCTGTGTTTAGGGACGCAATGGAGACATGGGCAAAGAGGACGCGCCGAAAACTTCCCATCCGAGGCTTCTGCAAGGCTCTTTGGGGCGACTGCCTGAACTCAGCCACGGGCACGAAGGGCGAAAACATAAAAAAACTCCTACTTCACGCGGCCAAAAATCACTATCTGAGTTCACTTCTCTTGGCCGGCGCAACCTTGGCGGTCAAAGCCGTAACCAAGCGCAACGCCTCAAAGCCGAGCGACTCTGAGCTTGTGTTGCAGTATTCCGGGGAAGAATGGGGTTTCAGCGACGTGGATTCTTTCGCGCAGGCGTGTTACGACTTTTGTTTCTCGGAGCCGACGTAGGGGTGGGGTGAGGCCTGTCCGTATCACACCCCCCAAACCATAACGCTCCGCCCATCATACTCTTCCGCGCGCTCATACACCTTCTCATCCCAGGTTTTATCCGGCCTCTCGTCGCATATAACCAAATGCGCTTCGCAGGCGTCGCTTCGCGAAGCGTAGCGCGCCGTCTGTTCTAAACCCTCGGGAAGGACTTTGTCGGCGTGATGAGACTTGACCCTTATCGTCTTTAGTTCTATAACCACTCTCTGCTCTTTGCGGGCGCTTAAAGTCGTGTCTTCGGCATACCGCCAGCGAACGAGCAAATCCACACGTCCGCGCCCCAGGGCGTATTCTCTGTCTATCATTCCGCCTCCGTTTACAATTCTCTGCAAAAACGCTTGGAGCAATAACTGAAACCCGGCTTCTCTATAATCAAAACGCTCAAGCCAGCTCTCTGAGTTCTCCCTGAAGAACTGCTGAAAGGCTCTAAGTAGTTTTGGTATATCAAGAGAACCGTCGGGGGCTATGTACCATGCCTGTTTTTGTGTAGCGGCGAAGTTTTGTTGGGTGATAAAAGTCAGCT
>BNVG01000218.1 GCA_025997935.1 Synergistales bacterium
AAGTTCTTGTTGGTCTGTCTCTCTCCAAGGAGAATAGCGGATAACCAGAAAAACGGGCTCCAGTCGGAAGCAGGGTTGAGGATATCGAATAAATGCCCGTCCAAATTTGGCAATCCGTGCTTCTCTATCGTAGGGAACAGAATGAATAAATATTTTTCGTTCAGAACCCAGATGGCCATTTCGTCGTCGTGAACCGGCTCTTTTCCAAAGAAATAATTGAACAGCAAAATACGTCCGTCGTACCATTTCCAAAACTCTTTCATATCTATTTCGTTTTCGTTGTAGCCAAAGCCCGAGTCTAAAATCCATGACCCGAGGACTCTGCTGCCGTAAGTGGAAATCCCGAAAACATGATATTTGGTCCACCACAGTATGCCGCGACTCAAATTTTTGAAGGTTATATTTTCGCCCCAATCACCGGGAGACGGGACGTTCGGGAAAAGTTCTGATGGCTGCCACGCCTTGCGGATGTTGAACGGCTCTCCATACCTTATATAGGAGTCGCGCCGACTGGACATTGCGTCTTTCAATGTCGTATAGACCCTCTCGGCGAACTCTAATTTTTCATCGGGCGGCGTCGTCCATGGAATTTGATCGAAAGCTCGCTTTTGGATAGTGTCAGGCTCAGGAGAATCAAAATCGCGCAGCTTGTAAGCTCCATTCAGTGGCCGCGTTTGAGCGACGGGGTTCAGTTCAGTGACGGTGGCCGGGTTGGTTGAACCCACCAAAACATCTGTAGTCACTATGTTGTTGCCATTTAGTTTTCCATACACCCAGTTCCAGTCTTTTCTGCGGGTGACAAAGTAACCATCATATGTCTTGTACCAGTCCTTTGGCATATCATCCGTGCGGTACACCCTGAAATCGAGGTTGTAACGAGACTGAAACACTTGCAAAGGAGCCGGAGCGGAAGCAGAGGGAGCGGCCAAAGCGACGCTTGCGCCGAACAGTGTAAGCAAAACACATGTGTTACGTATAATTTTATTCATCATTGCATTCCCTGCCTTCAAGGTCATTTTGCGGCCACGAAACTCAAACACAAAAAATCCCTCTCCGCGTCGGCGCAAACCGACACAAAAAGGGACTACACACATATATATTGTGTGAGTTCAGAGAAAAAGAACCCGAATTAGATAATTGAAATTTTAGGCAATAATAACTCCTGTACTCCTGTACTCCTGTACTCCTGTACTCCTGTACTCCTGTACTCCTGTACTCCTGTACTCCTGTACTCCTGTACTCCTGTACTCCTGTACTCCTGTACTATTATAGAATTTATTTTGACTCAACGCATCGGTAAAAACCATTAAATTCACCGCCGATGAAAAAATTTATTTTTCAAAAATCTTTTTACAGGATAGCACATTAGAAAAGAAAAATAAAGACGCGTTTCGCGTCGACAGTTTCCTGTTATACTGTTGTCTGAAAATGTTTTTGTTGGAAATTTGGCGGCGAGGTGAAGGGCGATGATATATTCAATAGACGAACTAAAACAAAAAATAACGCCTGTGGCCGTTCAGTATAAACTGCCAGCTGTATATATATTCGGTTCTTATGCCCGAAATGAGGCAACGGAAAATAGCGACGTGGATATTTTGATTGACAGGACAGATTCAAAAATCAAAGGATTGTTTGACTTGGGAGGTTTGTATAACGACTTATGTGCAAGTGTCGGCAAAGAAATAGATTTGATTACCACAGATACGCTGCAACAGGAAAGCACAAGGCGGCGGACACCGTGGTTTGTTGATAACGTGTCCGCCGAGAGGGTGAAGATATATGGATAAAGGTGACAGCCAACGGATACTGCATATCAAAAGATATTGTGAGGATATCGCGGAGTCCATACGTCGTTTCGGCGCTGAATATAAAATATTTGAAAACGACACTGACTTTTACAATTCTGTTTCAATGTCTATTATGCAAATAGGCGAATTAAGCGTAGGGTTATCAGATGAGTTCAAGGAAAATACAAAAACTCAAATGCAATGGGGCATGATAAGGGGTATGCGAAACCTATTCGCTCACGCTTATATCGCTATGGACAAGAAAGCCATATGGGAAACC
>BNVG01000219.1 GCA_025997935.1 Synergistales bacterium
GGGAGGCGTCGTTCACGGGCGGGTGGACGGCGCGGCTTGGGCGTGGGCTTGCGGAGAGGTTATTTGTCCGCAAGCCCCGCTTCTTGTGTTGCTACCAGATTCGCGGCTCTCGGAGGAGTTTGTTCAGAACCGCGCCGCGCTTTTTCCGGAGTCGCCCGTTTATCTGCTAAACGAGCTTCCCCTGACCGCGCAGGCTCTGTCAAGCCGCCCTCTGCTCATGCAAAGGGGCGAGACGATAGCTCGGTGGGCGAAAGGAGGCGGCGCGCTTGTGGCGACGCCGGGGGCCTGCCTCGCGCCGTGCCTCCTTGGCGACGGTGACGTCACCGTCGCCAAGGGCAAGGAATATGACAGAGATAAATTAGTGTCGTGGTTAGAGCGTGGAGGCTACCAACGCTCGAACCTCGTGTGGTCGCCCGGGCAGTATGTAGTGCGCGGCTTTATCGTGGACGTGTTCGACCCGGTTCACGCGCTCCCCCTGCGTTTTGAGTTTTTCGACGAGACCGTCGAGCGGATACGCGCCTTTAAGCCCGCTTCGCAAAAAAGCGTTGCGGAGCTCGACGAGATAGAAATTCACAGCGTATCGGCGGCGCGAAAGGTCAGTCTGCCGGAGCTTATCCCTTCTTATGCGAAAATGGTCGTCTTCGAGCCCAAAAAGATAGAGGCTCAGGCCAATTCTTATTATTGGCTCTCGGAAGAGCTACGCAAGGAGAGCGGCAACCTTGACAAACTGCCGTCATGGGAGGATGTCTTTATGACCCTGGCGCGTATGCCTCGCCTGCGCGTGACGAGGGCCGTAGATGGGTGTGACGTAAGCCTCGATACGGACGACTGCCCGCCTTTCAGAGGGGATTCGGAATCTCTCGCCTCACTTTGCGAGTCGTTGCTAACTCAAGGTTTTCATATTAAAATTATCAGCATCAACCCTCGTTTTATTGATAAAAAAGCGTCTCTTTTCGCGCGCGCGGACGAAAACCCATTGTTCGATGAAATTGAAGTCGTTTCCGGCTCTATGTCAAGCGGTTTTGTGGACAGGCGGGGAAGGGTCGCGTACCTGTCGGATCGTGAGCTGTCGGGCGCGTCGGCCAATTTTTCGGAAAACCCCGCCGGTTCGCCAAACGCAAACGCTCTTCACGCCCCGTCCGAATGGCGGGACAGGCTCGAAATAGGGCAGTTGGTCGTGCATGAGGACTACGGCATAGCTGTGTTTCGCGGAATAGGCGAGTTCAAGCCGCCGCCGTCTTATGGCGTAGAGACATTGGCGGAGACAAGCGACGCCATAACTTTAGAGTTTGCCGAGAACCGCCGCCTGCTTATCCCCGTGGCGCAGTTTTATAAGCTGACGCCCCTGCCGGACCATGAGGGCGACGAGATTCAGCTCTCGTCACTTACGAGCAAAAAATGGCGCAGAAGCCTCGAAGAGAGCCGCGAGAAGGCCAAAGAGGAGGCCAAAATTCTCCTCTCGCTTTTCGCGCATAGGGAGTTTGAGCGCAGGGAGCCTTTCGCGCGGGGCGGCGAGCTTTACAAAGAGTTCGCGGCAGCGTTTCCCCACCCGGAGACCGCCGACCAGCTCACGGCCATAGCCGACATAATGAACGACATGAGCCGGCCCTTCCCTATGGACAGGCTTCTGGTCGGCGACGTAGGCTTCGGCAAGACGGAAGTGGCGATGAGGGCGGCTTTCCGCGCTATCCTTGCGGGCTTTCAGGTCTGCGTCCTCGTCCCCACCACTATCCTCGCTCAGCAGCACTACGCCACGTTCGCTTCGCGCATGGCCGGATTTGCGGTGAAGATAGGGCTTTTGTCCCGTTTCGCCACGAAGCGCAACATAGAAAAAGCGCTCGGCGACGCCAAAAAGGGAGACATCGATATACTGATAGGCACTCACAAGCTGCTTCAAAAGGGCGTCAAGTTTCGTAACATCGGGCTTTTGGTCATAGACGAAGAGCACAGGTTCGGCGTCATGCACAAGGAAGAACTGAAAAGAACTTACGGCGCGGTGGACATCCTGAGCCTTTCGGCCACGCCCATTCCGCGTACG
>BNVG01000220.1 GCA_025997935.1 Synergistales bacterium
AATTATGCGACCTGATTTGTATTCATTTCGCCTATTTTACAATGTTTTTGGCTTTCTCTCTCCATTGGACAGTAACATTAGACAGGAGGTTAGATTGTCATGATTAAACTAAATTCTTCAAACCAGATCAAGGAATTTTGGTGTGAAAATTGTCTCTGGATAGTATCTTTGTTCTTTGTCGCGTTATCGTCTTATGGTTATCTTTTGACTCATTTTCGATTGTTGCGGATGAAGTACTTTCACTTGTTGACCAATATAATTTTAGACTAATCATGAGTCTTGGGAGATACGGCCTTGCTGTAATCAGCTTCATTATGAACCGGAGTTCGGTAATTCCGTTTTTGAATACGTTTCTTGCGATAGCGCTTATGGTATTGTTTTGCGTTCTCATGTGCTACTATTTTTGGAATAATGGATTTAAGAATAGGATAGTGTTTTTCATAATATCAAGTGTTTTTTTAACATACCCTACGCATATCTATGGCATGATTATCCCATCTACGTATACTGCGGCTGTTATTGGATATAGTTTGACGCTCGTGTCGTTGTTATTGTCTGAAAAATGGATAAAGCAAAATGAATTCCAATTAAAATTTTTTTTGATTTCAACATTTATTTTATCCTTGGTTATCAGCATTTATCAATCGCTTGTCGCGTTTTATTTAGTATTGATTTTCTTTATTAACGCGCCATTCTTTTTTAACGCTTCGCTGAAGCAACTAATAATAAGTCTTATAAAATATATGGCCATTATGCTTACGAGCTTAATTTTTTATAAGTGCGTAAATACTTTGATAGACATTTTCTTTATTCCTCAAAATGCTTACACTAACAATTTTTTTAGATGGTTTAAGGGCAGTAATGTAGATACTATGCATAATTTGCTACGCTTTATTAAGTCGGTTATTGCGGGTGACGCCATATATGGAGGAAATGTTATTCTTCCGGTTATTACCGCGGCGTTTTTATGCGCAATTTTTTCGGCGCTGAGGGATAAAAAAATCACTCCAAAACAGTTGATTCCGATAGGCATGCTTTGTTCCGCTTTTTCGGTAAATATTGCTATAGGAGGCTATCTTCCTATTCGCAGTATGGTTTCATTACCATTACTTATAGCGGGCCTTTGTGGGTTTATAAGCATGGTTTTAGCTTCAATAAAACATAGCAAATGGCTGGATGTATGTTTGGCGGCAATATGTGGTTGTGTGATTTTGTTCCAGATGCAGGCTGTAGCGAAGTTGTCTTTCAGTCACTATAACGCCAGCTATCGCGAATCTGTTTTAGCCGCTAAAATAGCTGATCGCATTGAAAGGAAAACCGACAAGGAATTAAATGATTTAACGGTTGTTATGTTAGGTCAATGGCATCCTTCTGTTGATAACGAGGTTATACTTCAATCTCCCACTTACAATGACCTTTTGGCATCCTCCTTTTTTTCCTTAGCGGGTAATAGCTTACAGGGATGGAAATATCATTTCATGAAATATCTGGGATATAGCTATAATCATCCCAGTGAGTTTCAGATTTCCAAAGGAGAAATAGAAGCGTATGCTATGCCTGTATGGCCTCATAAAGACAGCGTAAAGTCTCTTGAAGGGTAATTTGTTCAATATCATGCGCCGGTAAATGCCCCCCTCTAAAACTTGCGTGAGTATAAAAATAATCATTGGCGTTAGAAAACTCGGCGATTAAGGTTTTAAGTTTGGTCATGTTTGTGCGGTCTTTTTCAATCCAAGTTCAGCAACACGGCGTCCATGTCGGTTGAGTCCTTTAATATTTCATAGTGCCGGTTACGGATTTTTCGAGATCGCGCTACTCTTCCGTATACGGAGAAGTATAGTAGTTGTCATCTATTTTAATAATGAGGCGTGCTCGTAAAACATCAATGTCAACGAGTGACGAGCTGTATATTGGCCCTGTGACGCCTGCGAATTGATACACGGCATTATCAAAAGCTTTTGCTACATCAGGACGTTCCGCCCTTTCTAACTCAAAAACAAAATTTTTGCTTTTTGTTTGCAACTCAATAAAAACCTTT
>BNVG01000221.1 GCA_025997935.1 Synergistales bacterium
TATAGACACTTAAATAGCATATACACGAATGGGAGTGCAAAGATGTACATTGCTTGCACAAAAAATCACGGTACTGATTATCTCCAAGTGCATGAAGCGTATTCCATCAAAGAAAACGGAGTGACGAGAAACCGTAGCCGTTTAGTCAAAAACATTGGCCCTCTCTCGCGTTTCGACGACGGAGAACCGGACTATCTGAAACGTCTACGTCAGTCATTCAGGGACGGTCAACCTTTAATCGCTTCACTTTCAGAGCTTTTAGAGACAAGACCAACACCAGCGCCAAAACGCATTACCGTTTCTTTCGACCTTAAAAACGACATTGACTGCGCGTCTAACCCGAAGAATATCGGTTACTTTCTCCTTGACGGGTTATATGATTCTCTCGGGATATACGAGTGTCTCAATCACTATAAATCACAGACAAAAATAGAATATGACCTGAATGGTCTCGTTAAGTTATTATTGTTCGGAAGAGTGATGAATCCTGACTCTAAAATTGGAACATGGTGCGAGCGAAACCGTTATGTGTTCGATGTCACATCGTCTGAGAGCGCGGCGGAAGTTTACAGGGCCTTGGATTGTCTGAACGCGACTGCTGACACTATTCAAAAGCGTATGAACACAAAGATAACAAAAGGCGATATAGGACGCAACACTGAGGTTTGCTACTATGACGTTACGAACTATTATTTTGAAATAGGAGAAAACGACGCCGATGTATCGGACGACACAGGAAAAGTCATCCAAGCCGGACTTCGCAAGAAAGGAGTCTCCAAAGAAAAACGTGGCGAGCCTATAGTTCAAATGGGGCTTTTCATAGATGATAACGGATTGCCTATAGCGTATCAACTTTTCCCCGGGAACAACATAGACCAGACTATTTTACGTCCCGCGCTAAAGAAAAGCATAGATACCCTCAATTTCGGTAGAGTTATTATAGTAGCTGACGGCGGCTTGAACAGCGACAAGAATATAGCCCATATTTTGAAGTCGGGCAACGGTTATATCTTATCCAAGAGTACCAAAAAGAGTGACAAAACCGTAAAGAGATGGATACTCGACAATAAAGAAGAAGGAAGAAGAGAGGGAGGAGAAGGAGGAGAAGGAGAAGAAGAAAACGGGTACAGATGGAACAAAATCCGTACGTTCAAGATAAAGTCTATGATAAGAGAACGTACCGTCAAGGACGAGTTCGGAAAGAAATCACTAATCAAAGAAAAACTGATTTGCTACTGGAGCAAGAAACACTATGACAAGGAAGTTCATGAGAACGCCAAGTTTGTAGAATACCTTGAGGCGGTTATAGACAATCCTGACAAGTTGAAAGATAAACCAAAAAAGATAGAGAAGTTTCTTGTAAAAGAGTCTATAGACAAAAAGACAGGCGAGGTTATCGACACTAAAACCCAACTGTCTCTCGATATGGACAAGATACAGGATTATATGGACTTGCTCGGGTTTTATACCATCATGACTTCAGAGACAGAAAAGAGTGACGAAGAGATTATAAGCAAGTATCATGGCTTGTCACGGATAGAGGATTCCTTCAGGATAACTAAAAGCGACCTTGAGAGCAGACCTGTTTTTGTCAGAACGCCTGAGCATATCAACGCTCATTTTCTACTGTGTTTTATGGCTTTGTCAATGATACGTGTTATTCAATACAAAGTCCTTAAACACCAAGGAAAAGACACGCTTAGTATAGATGGATGGGAGTCCGGCTTAAGCGCTGAAAGAATACAAAAGGCAATTAATTCGTTTAATGCCGACCCCCTCCCGAGTAGTTATTACAGGCTTACTAAGTCTAATGCGGACTTACAGCTGATTCTGAACGCTTTTGGGGTAAATGCTGCACTGAGGCTTCCAACAGCGACGGAGTTGAGGCAACTGAAATACAGTTTCGATAAAGCGAGCGCTATATAGCTTTTATGGGGCTATAATTTTATATTGAGTCTTAGACCGATATTATTTAGTGTTTATAAGGTTTAATGTGTTATGTTTTGAAAGTTTGCTGTAAAAGTCGGGT
>BNVG01000222.1 GCA_025997935.1 Synergistales bacterium
TTCAGTCTCCGTTTGATGTTGGAAAACTAGTGCGCGTCGCTACTCAGTACGCGAAAAATTACAATCTTGAAAATGTCGGGGCTTGGGCAAGTAATATTTCCGCGAAGTTTAGCGATGTTAATTTAGTGCTATGGAATGACGAAGACGTTGATACCATGTATTCAAAGGAACGTTATTATAGTTTCAGCCGAACTTCCGGCGAAATTCATTGCGTGCCTTTTTTTGACTATGAAGAATTTAATGATGTCTTAACTTTCATGGTCTCACAGGGCATTTCTAATTTTCATGAGGATTGTCCAAATGGCGAATGTATGCAAAGAATACTGGATAGTAGTGAAATCGAATCTCTCCGCCTTAATATGTTTTTCGTTTTACCAGCGCTTAGTGGAGCAAGACTGGCAAGCAAAAAAGCGATAATTCGATTCTCTCCGCGACGTAGACAGTGGCGGATTGTAGTAGTTAACGCAAATATACCCGACAGCACACTAACGTTATTGCAGGCGTATATGTGTGACCATAGCAAGTTCATAGGGAAGCATAAGCAAACATTAGTTTTTGATGGTGAGCGCCAAAGACAACTCGCGGCAAGAGGTAAGTTTGGCTAAAGCTACAACTTATCAAGTCAACCATTCACTGCCGGATTATCGGCAGAATAAAACCATAAAGGAGCATAATTATGAAAAAGGCAATCATTCTCGTAGGCAGCGCACGCAATGGAAATTCCTTGTATTTAGCTCAGCGGATAGCCGATAATACCAAGGCAGACGTTGTGCAAATAGCGTCCAAAAACATCTCAATGTGCACTGGGTGCTTAGAGTGCGACGAAACGAAGAAGTGCGTGTTCGCAGATGATATGGTGGAACTGATTTCGGATATTGTAAAATCCAATGCTGTCATCATTATTTCGCCGACACGCTGGGGGTTAATGTCTGGTGATGTAAAGTTGTTTATTGACAGACTCAATCCTATTGCAACAACTGAGGAATTGGTAGGCAAAGAGCTAATCACTGTTGCCATTGGGCAAAGTGAGCAAGGTGATTCCAGCATTCAGCACGCACTGGACTCCTTGGCTTTCTTTGGGGAAAGCGCGGGTATGGAGCTCATCGGGTCATTCCCGATTTACGAGTGTCTTTCCAATGAGGATTTGGTCTTGAACGCAAGTGTAGCTGACGAGGTAACCGGCAATATTATCAAATTATTGGAGACTGAAAAATGAAAACATACTACATTAAAAGCGTCGAACTGCATATAACTGATGCTTGTACGCATAAGTGTCCGTATTGTTATGCAGACGCTCAAATGTCGCCAACTTCGAAGTACGCGGATGTTGGGGTCATTAAGGCTATCATCGACGAAATAGCGACTTCCGGTGCTGAAACAATCGCCTTGTTGGGTGGAGACCCTGTGCGACATCCGAAGTTTGTCGAGATTGCGAAACACGTAAAAGACAAGGGCATGAAAGTTGCCTGTATGTCCAATACTATGATTTACCCGGGGTATTCTCCACTGCAACTGCGCCCGTTTATTGATAGTATTGACACAACGATACATGGCGCAACTGCTGAGGAACACGACGAATTTTGTAGATGTGCTGGAGCGTACAATTCATTGATGGAGCATCTTGGTGTGTTTTCACAACTCGGAGTACCCATAAACATCGTTGTGAATATTATTCCCCATACCTACAAAAAAGTCTACGATATTGTCGCTGGAGTTATGGCACAGGACGTAAAGGTCAGCACTTTACTAACACAGCGAATTCTCCCATTCGGCAGAGCTGAGAATTCTTCCGAGTACGATGTCGTGGCAAGTCAGGTCGATATTGCTTTCTCTCAGATAGAGCGAGCTGTAAATGACTTTGGGATTGATGTTTCTGTCGAGGACCCATATCCTCTGTGTTGTATAGACGAACGATACTGGAAGTTTATGCACGGTTGCCCAGAAGGAATCGATAGAATAGCCATAAATATGGAAGGTGATATATCGCGCTGCGGAGCAGTTCCGGACTATTCTATTGGTAATATACTA
>BNVG01000223.1 GCA_025997935.1 Synergistales bacterium
GCCAATTTTATAGCCTCTGCTCGTTCTTCCGGTGTATATCTTTTCGTCATCTGGCATCTCTCCTCTTGGAATCGATTTTATATCGTTTCCTTGTGAGAGCAACTCTACTTTAGTTATAACACTCCAGTTTTTGGGTGGATGATAGGTGAATCGAGAAAACATTCACCTGTTCTTTGTGCCAATACTTCTTTGTCGGAATGGGCATTTGTGGTGGATAGGAGGATAGGTGGATTAGCTTGATTTTTCCACGAAAGACGTGGGCTCGAAAAGAAGGAAAGAAAGAAAAAAGGCGTTCCCCGTCTTGAGGAACACCCTTCGCCTTCTATTAGCTTGACGACCCACTCATAATTAAGTCGTGATTTTCACTGGTGGAGATAAGGGGAATCGAACCCCTGACCTCTTGAATGCCATTCAAGCGCTCTCCCAGCTGAGCTATATCCCCATACATCGCAAACAAAACGGAAATTATTATATGGAAATAAGAAGACTTTGTCAATAGCCCGCGTTGACTCACAAAAAAAGTACTCGAAATACAATCGTTGACTCATAATAAAAAAGTACTCGAAAATGACTCTTTCTACAAAGGGAGGAGTCATTGATATGTCACTGTCCATGTCCGAAAAACAATCTGTCGCAAATGTTCTGAGCAAGGAGTATTGCAAATCTTCCAAAAAAAGAAAGAAAGAAATATTGAATGAGTTTGTAAGCCTGACCGGCTATAACCGCAGTTACGCTTCGCGTAAATTGCGTCAGCCATTGCGTAAACCACAAAAACAGCGTCTATGTAAGAATTCCGGCAAGAGGTCAGGTAAAGATGTGCCTATCAAGAGGGGCCGTAAGAAGGCATACAGCCATGAAGTTGTTGAGCCGTTACGCAAGATATGGGCCGGTCTGGATTATGCCTGCGGCAAGAGAGTAAAGGCAGGGATGCCGGACATGCTCGACGCCATGATACGGTTTGGTGAGCTTAACTGCGACGAGGATATCAAGGCTAAACTGATGAAAATGTCAGCCGCTACCATCGACAGGCTCTTGTCTCAAAGCCGTAAGGAATTTGGTATTGCTAAAGGCAGATCCACTACCAAGCCCGACAACGCTTTTGAAATCTCAGATACAGGTCAGGCTCGGAACCGAGTGGGACGACAACCGTCCCGGTTTTATTGAGATAGACTTAGTGGCTCATTGTGGCGACAGCACGCGAGGCCAATACATAAACACGCTGGACGCCATTAATATAGCCACAGGTTGGTGTGAGACCAGAGCCGTCATCAACAAGGCTCAGAAGCATGTGTTCGAGGCGTTAAAGAAGATACGTGAACTGCTGCCGTTTCCTCTTCTTGGCATCGATTCAGACAACGGCAGCGAGTTTATCAACGCTGAACTTTTGCGTTGGTGCGAGGAAGAGCATCTGGCTTTTACTAGGAGCAGACCGTATAGAAAGAATGACGGTTGCCACGTCGAACAGAAGAACTGGTCGGTAGTGCGCCAAAACGTAGGATATAAGCGCTTGGAAACCCAAGCCGAACTTACACTGCTGAACGAGCTTTACGACGCACTTCGCCTGCACACGAACTTCTTTATGCCAAGCGTAAAAATAGAGCGCAAGGAAAGAGACGGCGCCCGAATCATAAAGCGATACAGCGACCCCATTACACCATACCGCCGAGTACTCGCTTCAGAGCATGTTGACAAAGAATCTAAAGCCCGGCTCGCCGCATTATTCGATACGCTTAACCCGATTGAAATAAGGCGGCAGATAACGACGCTTCAAGAATCGCTCCGACTGATAAAAGTTTAGATAACTGAAGAAGAAGAAGAAGAAGAAGAAAGAAGAAGAAAAGACTCATACCAAGTTGCCTTCAATAAAGATTCAATATATGATACTCCCTGAAAGGGGAGATGATCATGCGTACACCAACACCAATACCGGAAAGCCGCATTTTGGAACTAGAGAATTTCAGAAAAGACAAAT
>BNVG01000224.1 GCA_025997935.1 Synergistales bacterium
GTATGCTTCAGCATGTAGTAGCCTTCGGCGCGGACAGCGTACTGCTCGACCTTGAGGACGCCGTGAGCGAGCGCGAAAAAGACGCGGCCCGCGCCGAAGGCTACTACATGCTGAAGCATACCGGGGTTGTTGCCCGGCATATAGAGCATGGAGCGGCAAGCGGGGCGCGCGCTTTTAGTATCGCTCACGCCCTCACCCCCTCGTCGCCGCTTGCCCGCTCAATGGCGGTCTCTATCCGCGCGCGCAAGGTCACGTCGAGCGCCCCCTGGTCTTGTATGGAAATACGCGCGCGCGCCGAAAGACGCGTCGCTATCTCAAGCGCCAGACGCTCGGTACGGCGCTTGAATATCGCCTCGTTCTGTCCGCTGTAAGACACGGAGTAAGCGTCCGCCGGTTCGACAGTGACAAGACAATCCGAAGATTCGAGACTCCCGGCCTGAGCCTTTCTGATAATCATTCGACCACCTCCGAAATTTTATTTTGATAATTTAATAATTTTAATTTAATGTAGGGGCGAACTGCGTTCGCCCGTTCCTTCCACACCGCCCGTTCCTTCCACACCGCCCGTTTTCTCCCTGGTCTGTCCCTGCCGCGCACGCGGGCGACCAAAGGTCGCCCCTACAAGAGGCGCACAAATTTTGAGGTGTTTCTGAAGCAACCCTATAGTAGGGGCGAACTGCGTTCGCCCGTTCCTTCCACACCGCCCGTTCCTTCCACACCGCCCGTTTTCTCCCTGGTCTGTCCCTGCCGCGCACGCGGGCGACCAAAGGTTACACAAAAAAGGCGACATGTTTGTCCTGGCTGAGTGTCCCTGCCGCGCACGCGGGCGACCAAAGGTCGCCCCTACAAGAGGCGCACAAATTTTGAGGTGTTTCTGAAGCAACTCTATAGTCATGTTTAATTTTTATAATACAACAAAAACATATTGACTTCTGAATACAGAATACAGTATTCTATATTCAGAAGTCAATTGAAGGAGGCTAAGATTCTATGACCGACGTTCCCGCTCCGATAGAGGCCCTTAAACCCATAAGAGAATTGGTTTACGATTATCTGCGGGACGCCATAGGTTCAGGCGAGATAACGGCCGGGGAGAGGCTGAACGAGTCGGAGCTTGCGGTGAAGCTCAACGTCAGCCGTACGCCCGTTCGCGAGGCTGTGCGAATGCTTGAGTCCGACGGTTTGGTTCAGGCCGTACCGAGGCGCGGCGTCATAGTCCACGAGTTCGACATATCGGAGATAATCGAGATATACATGATTCGCCAGGCCCTTGAGGTTTTAGCCATAAGGTCGGCGGCTGACCGCGCCACGCCCTACGATACGGCGAGGATCAGAGGATACCTCAACGAGTCAGAGGCTTGTTTGGCGGCAGAAAATTATGAAGGCTATTTCGAGGCCACGGAGCTGTTCACAAACGCCATCATCGAGGCCGGAAAAATGCCGAGGGTCACACAACTCATATCCACATACCGCGAACATTTGAAATACTACCGAAAAATAACGCTGTCGGACGCCGGGCGCCGAAGCAAGGTCTTGGGTCAGCACTTCGCCATTCTCGACGCCGTGGAGGCGCGGGACACCGAGCTTGTCGGGAAGCTCGTCTTCGACCACCTCGAAGGAGCTATGAACGTCTTTAGACGCATACATAAAAAAGGCTAAACCCCGAGCCTGCGTGAAACGGCTTGGGTAAATTGAAGGAGGGGAAATAAATGCTCAGAAAGTGTACGTTGGCTTTGGTTTTAGCGGTGTTTTTGGCGGGTTCCGCTCACGCGGCGTTTCCAAGCAGGAACTTTGAGTGCATAGCGCCTGCGGGTCCCGGCGGCGGGTTCGACACCACGATGCGTATGGTGACGAAGGTATTGACGGAACAGAAGATAGTCAGCAGGGCAATGCCGGTTATCAACAAGCCCGGCGGCGGCGGCGGCGTGGCTTTGGCCTAC
>BNVG01000225.1 GCA_025997935.1 Synergistales bacterium
GAATGTTGTATCCGAGTCAAACTTAATCGCTATGCTTTCCACGCTGATGTCGCGTTCCACCGCCCGCGCCGGTATAGCGTCAAGTGGCGCAAATGCCATCGCCAGCAATACCGCAAAAATTTTCTTCCTCCCATTTAAGGCTGAGTACGTCGCTTATTCGCAAAGCCGTGTGTATGCCCATTACGATAAGGACGTGGTTACGAATTGCTCCGCGTTGCAAGTAGTAGTTCGCGAGTTCGCGCGCCTGGTTTATGTCTCTGATAGGTTGTGTGGTAGCCATAGTTTATTTCCTCCTGATATAAAGATTGTAACGCCTATGTAACATTTTCTCAAGTGTGTTACATATATACTGAATAGCAGGACAATTCAGGGAAAGTGGATGGTAAATTTAATCTCGAGCGAGGGAAAACAAAAAAATATCGGAGCCGTAAGCTCCGATTAACACAACAAAAATAACGCCTATGTAACATTTTTGAGAAAGTGATACATAGTAGGCGCAGACCATTGAAAGGAGACCTTTTACATGAAAAAGTGAATCATGTTGGCTGTTCTCTTCCGATCCCCATAGGTATCAAAAACACACAAGGCGGCAGTTGTTGGTTTTGTTTCTTGTTTTGTTTCTTGTTTCATATTATGAGAGGAGTGATTTTTTATTATGAAGAAGTTGTTTATGGGTTTGTTGTTGGTTGTTTTTGCGCTGAGTTTCACGGGCGGTGCGTGGGCTGGTACTTACGGCACTTACACACTCAATGACGCCAAAACCGAGCTTACGGTGGCATTGAACAGTACGAGCTACAATGATTACGATGCTCTGTGGAAAGATTTAACCGACAATCTGCCCGCTCTAATCGAAGGTTGGGATCCTAACGACAAAAGCACTCTGGTGCTGCTGAAAAGGCTCACGAAAGTCGACATCACTCTACGCGCCACTGACGCGGGGCCTAAAGCAAATATCGAGTGGGGAATGGTCAGTGGTATCATGGGAACTTTCATGAAGCTGGAGAAGGATTCCACGTTCACCCTCGTGACGCCGGGCGATCTTGATCCCGGTATAGTGGACGGCACCTCGCAGCTTGGCGACGGGAGGGACGCGGATGGGAATAATACCGTGAAATGGAATGATGAGGTGTGGAAAGGATTTGGCGTTTTAGAACAAGCTGGGCTAAAGTTCAATATTACCTTCAAGGCGGCAAGAACATTTCCAAACGCGGAAGCCTTGGCAGAGAAGTTCGTCAAATTGAATGTCGGCGTAGAGCTTCATATCGTAACATTAAAGGACGGCGCCGACGTCGCGCCCCCTGCTAATCTGCCCATCGAAGAAATCGTAGTCGACGATAAAAGCAAGCTCGACTTGGGCGATTGGACTGCGGAAGACATGCTTGATAAAGATAAACACAATATCACAGTAGAACCCGGCGGTACGATTGTCTTTCCTGCCGGAACCACCGCCGAGGAGGCGGCCGCCATATTAGAGGGGTTAGGCATTGACCCTAAAGACGTTAAGATCATAGTCGACGGCAAGGATATAACAGACGATACAAAGGCGGCGGAGAGCGTTCTTGATTCCGCTCTCGAACCTTTGGACGGCTCCGTCAAGACGGGTAAAACCACCTATACCAGCCCAACAACAGCAGAGGCGGCCGCGGCGGCGACAGGTATCCCAGCCGCGAACTTCGACGCGAACGGCGTGCCTTCGAAGGCTTTTGTAGAAAGTCTTCTTGCCGCCGGCGACAAGATCGGAAACGTCGTATGTCTGCCCATTGTGCGCGCAACGCCTGTAGAGGGGTTTTCTCCTTTGGGCAAGGTATTCGTCATTGAGCACAATCTGGGCGCTGACGCCGGCAGAGTGGCAAAGGTGGTAAAAATACTCAATGCCTCCGCTACGGAAGAGTTTAGATCGGAAGAGCTCG
>BNVG01000226.1 GCA_025997935.1 Synergistales bacterium
TATACGTCTTCCTTGCGGCGGCAGAAAAAAGCCAAAATCCCGGCTATGATATAAAAATAAGCGTAAATACGAGTGTTGGGGTGAGCAAAGAAGCAAATGGCGGCCGATATGAGAAGCAAAAAACCGCCAAAACGCCTCCTCGCGAACGCCATGCTCCCGCCTACAGCCGCGAGCGCCGCCGAAAGCAACACAAGTATGCCTATGGTCATCGTAAAAGGGCTTCCGTCTCCGCCCGCGGGAGTAAGAATAGCCGCCGCTCCGAGTATAACGGACATAATTATCGCGCCCAAAGACAAAATCAGCACTATCCAGTTCATTATTCATTCCTCCATTTATAAGCGAAGCACAAGCCCATAACGAGAGCGGAATACTTCCATACTATATTCTATATTGTCGCGCTTTATCGTCACAAATAGATAATACCCATATATAAGTGGTTTGGCAAATGAAAGTTGCAAAAATATCTATATTTTTATTCAACGCGCGGCCGCCCGTTTTATTCGGTCGCGCAAAGCCAGCCCTATACCCTCCGCCTCCGGCCACTCGGCGACGATACGACGGCAGGCCCCGTCGCTCTCCATCTCCCTGAAAGACGCGAACAGCCCGCGGGCGTAGCTCTCGGGCGAGTCAAAAATAATCGAACGCGCGAACGAAACGGGCGGTTTCGTCAGGCCCACAAAGCCCGACAGAGCCGGGTCAACGCCACTCATGAAGAGCGCGTCTTTTTTATCCCATATAAGCACATCGATGTCTGGGGCGTAGTGGCGGTATCTCACGCCGGGCGAGCGCTTCGAGGCGGGCGAGTCAGACGCGCCGGGCGTCCTTAAAGGAGAACCCAAAAACGCGGCTATCGTCTCGGCGGGCAAGCCTCCCGGGCGCAACAGCAAGACGTCCTCCCCCGTGAGGTCTATCACCGTAGACTCAAGCCCTATATCGACGCCGCCGGCGTCAAGTATCATATCCGCAAAGCGGCCCAAGTCCTCCGCCACGGCCCGCGCGTCCGTGGGGCTTGGCCGTCCGCTCCTGTTTGCGCTGGGCGCGGCCAAAGGACGCCCTGTCGCCTCTATGAGGGCAAGCGCGACGGGGTGAGCCGGCATGCGAATAGCGACCGTGGAGAGTCCCGCCGTCACTTCTTTGGGGACGCGCGAGCCGTCTAAAAGCGGCAACACTAAGGTCAGAGGCCCGGGCCAAAATTCTTCCATCAAATCCAAAGCCCTCCGGCTGCTCTTCGCGATACGCGCCGTCTCTTGCGGTGCGCTGAAATGTAAAATCAGGGGGTTATCCTGCGGTCTGCCCTTGGCCGCGTATATTTTTCTGACGGCCTCGGCGCGAAGCCCGTCCGCGCCGAGGCCGTAAACCGTCTCGGTAGGAAACGCCACAAGCCCGCCTTCCTTCAAAACAGAGGCCGCGCGCTCGATTATGGCCGGGTCGGGGTTCCATTTATCTATCTTGACGACGTTTGGCATTTGAGCCTCCTCGCAAACTATTTCAAGACAACAGTATAACAGCAATAAAACCCCAACGAACTACTAAAAATTCACGCCTCCTTCGAGTGCGGAGGCGTGAATTTTTAGTAGGGGCGGTCGAAAATTAAAGACCATGATTCCGAATATGTTAGCTCAGATAAGATTACCCCTTATCGTTTGCATCTAAAGAACCTCCCTGTAGTCATCGCCAAAACAAGCGCGCCAAATCCAAACCCTGCGTTACACCCGCCCCCGCCCCCGTCTTCCGAGTCGGAGGGCGAGTCACCGTTAGACGACGTGCTGGCTGGCCTGATGGCGTAGCTCGCGACCATCGTCAAGCTGTATTCGCCGCCTAAAGACGCGACAGCCCTTATCGTCGTATTAGCGGTTACGGGTATGGGGCCGGAGTATA
>BNVG01000227.1 GCA_025997935.1 Synergistales bacterium
GTGCCGGACGGGCGCGCGGCAAACCAGCCGTTTTCGGTGACGACTTTCAGTCCCCCTATATCCGCGCCGTTGCCGGGGGCCTTGGTCAGCTTGGCCGTTATCTTCTCGCCCGCCAGGGTGTCGGCCTTCACGCGGTCTGGTGAGAGTTTGCTCAGCACGGATTTTTTCTCGGGCGCTATCGGAGCGTCGATACGAGCGTAAACAGGCGCGCCGTATTTTTTTGTTATGTCCTCGTAATGCTCCGCCGGGTTTTTCTCCGTGACCGCCGTTATCTCGGCCGCCAAGAGATCCATTATTATCCCGTCTTTGTCCGTCGTCCACACCGAGCCGTCCTTCCGCAAAAACGACGCCCCGGCGCTCTCCTCTCCGCCAAAGCCCATAGAGCCGTCGAGAAGCCCGTCAACGAACCACTTGAACCCGACCGGCACCTCGCGTAGCTCCTGCCCTATACCTTCCGTAACTCTGTCTATGATGGAGCTTGAGACGACGGTTTTGCCTACGGCGGCGTCTTTGCCCCAGCCGTGCCGCGTCTTGAAGAGGTGTTGTATGGCCACGGCCAGATAAGCGTTCGGGTTCATCAGGCCGCCTGGCGTGACTATTCCGTGGCGGTCGAAGTCCGTGTCGTTCCCAAACGCCACGTCGAATTTATCCTTCATCTCTAAAAGGTTGGCCATAGCGTAGGGGGACGAGCAGTCCATGCGGATTTTCCCGTCGTGGTCGAGGGGCATGAAGCCGAACGTGAAATCGACGCGCTTGTTCATTATCTCTAAGTTTTTCAGGCCGTAAATAGTGGCTATCGGCTCCCAGTAGTTTACGCCGCTACCGCCCATAGGATCGGCGCCTATGTGTATCTCCGCCTCGCGGATAATGTCGAGGTCTATGACGTAACGAAGGTCGTTGACATACGGCAGGATGTAGTCGTAAAAGCGCCCGTTGGGGGACGCTATGGCCTTCTCGAACGTGAGACGTTTGATTTTTTCAGACCCCGCCGCTATAAGCTCGTTAGCGCGGCTTTGTATCGCGTTTGTTATCTCGGGCGACGCAGGGCCTCCGCTCGGCGGGTCGTACTTGATGCCGCCGTCGCCGGGGGGGTTGTGAGAGGGCGTGATGACGAGGCCGTCGGCCATGCCCGACCCATTAGCGGCCCGTTCCTTGTTCCATACAAGAATAGCGCGGGAGATGACGGGCGTCGGCGTGTAGCCGAGGTCGTTTTGAATGACGTACTCGACGCCGTTGGCCGCCAGAACCTCGACGCACGTGCGAAGAGCCGGCTCCGAGAGAGCGTGGGTGTCCATGCCTATAAAGAGCGGCCCGGTTATCCCCTCCGACGCGCGATGTTCCGCCACGGCCTGAGCTATGGCTATGATATGAGCCTCGTTGAAACTATGGCGCGACGAGGAGCCGCGATGTCCCGACGTTCCGAAGGCGACCCTGTGCGACGGCTCCGACATGTCGGGGCGCTCCGTGTAATATTCGCTGATAAGGCGCGAGACGTTGATAAGCGTCTCTGGCAAGGCGGCGTGCCCGGGCGTCCCGAGGCCTGCTTGTGTTTGAACGGATAATGCGCTCATGCTGACAACCTCCCTTAGTTTACATTTTTGGAATATAGCTTATGAAATTATAACATCTTCCCAAGCCGAACATCGCATGGTTCAAAAATAACCGCGGACTTGGTATAATAACAAAAAACATACAACTTAAGGATGGAGTGCGGCGTATGAGTGAAAGCTGGATTGACAGATGCTGGAAGGACGTCATCAAAGAAAACGTAGACGACGCGCTTCTGTTCTTTATGCCAAACCTCGCGGCGAAGCGGGAT
>BNVG01000228.1 GCA_025997935.1 Synergistales bacterium
CTCGTCGAAAAACCCTTCAGGGTATCTCGACGAGGCTACAAACTCGCTCATAGATAACGAGCGCATGATAAATTTCACAAAAGAGGGCACACACTACGAGACGTTCGCTTATATATTTCTGACGTACCTGCCGCCCAAACACACACAGGGCGGCTTCATGAAAAACCTCGGGGACTTCCTGCTGGGAAGGTCCTACGAGGACGATTTAGACTACATAGCGCGGGACGTCATACACGTCAACCGGATTGTGCAGAACTTCGAGACGAGCTTTTCGCAAACGACGCGTTTCAGGCGGCTTTTTTACGGTCGCGCCAACGACGAGCTTCTGCATGCCCTGAACATGGTGATGAACCAGAAAAATCAGCCATGCCCATTGCCCGACCCGCCCGACGGCCTCGACACGTGGCTGTCGAGAGACGTGGAGAACGGCGATGTGTTCGTCTACGACGGCAAACTCGTATCCGTGCTGACGGTAGACGGATTTCCGATGTACTCTCGCCCCGGGATGCTCGCCGAGGTGGAGCATCTGCCTATGGAGATGGTGTGGTCGTCGCGCTTTATAGTCACAGACCAGGAGTACGCGCGCGGCAAAATAGACGGCGACCGAAAAAAATGGCGTCAGAAAATTTATCCTTTCTTGGCCAAGATGATGAATAACCCGAACGCGCCCGCCGACCAGTACGCGCTTCAGATGGTGGACGAGCTCAACACCGCTATGGCCCTTATCGAGCAGGGCACTATCGTATACGGACATTACACGTCGACGGTCATCATCAAGGCCGAGGACGAAGACGCCTTGCAGAGACAGACGGGCGTCGCCGTTAAATTGTTCGAGCGGATGGGCTTTTCCGCGCGGGTTGAGAAGATGAACACCCTCGAGGCGTTTTTAGGCTCGCTCCCGGGGCACGGACGCGAGAACATACGAAAGCCGTTTCTTCACAGCCTTAACTACTCAGACTTGGCGCCCCTCACGACGTACTGGTCGGGAAACGACTTCTGCCCATGTCCTCCGCCGAACTATCCGCCGGGCAGCCCGCCCCTGATGCAGGCCGCGTCCATCGGCACGACGCCGTTTCGACTAAACCTGCACGTCGACGACGTGGGACACACTCTGATACTGGGGCCAACGGGAGCCGGAAAGTCCACGCTGCTCGCCATTCTCGTCTCTCAGTTCGAGCGGTACAAGGGCTCTCAGGTATTTGTCTTTGACAAGGGATACTCCATGTACGCGCTGACCAAAGCCTGTGATGACGCGGTTCACTACGACCTCGGCCACTTCGCCAAAAGCGGAGGACTTTGCCCTTTAGCCGAGCTCGACACGGAGTCCGACCGGGGATGGGCCGGCGAGTTCATCAACACGCTGATAGAGCTTCAAATCGAGGACAACAAGAGCGATACCATAAGCTCCGAGGATAGAAACCTCATACGTCAGGCTATAAACACGCTCGGCGACTCGACTGAACAGAGCGAAGACCGCACCATAACGTCGTTCATAAGCACGGTGCAGAGCGCCAAAGCCCGCAGCCTGCTTACCTATTACCAAATAGGCGGAGGCACGGCGGGAGATTTCTTAGACGGAAACAAAAACGACATCAACTACAAAAGCCTTGTGACTTTCGAGATTCAGGATCTTATGCAGTACGGCAAGAACGTGCTCGTCCCGGTGCTACTGTTCCTGTTCCGCCAGATAGAAAAACGCCTCACAGGACGCCCCACACTACTGATAATCGACGAAGCGTGGTTAGCTCTCTCGACGCCCGTCTTCGCCTCGAAGATAAAGGAGTGGCTCAAGGTTCTGCGTAAATCGAAC
>BNVG01000229.1 GCA_025997935.1 Synergistales bacterium
GGCCAACGAGCCTTATAAGGGCGAGATAACCATACCGGGCGGGCGCAAGAAGAGAAACGAGAGCCTGCAAGACGCCTGCAGACGCGAGATGCTTGAGGAGACGGGGTATATCCTGGCAGATTTGAAGTTTGCCGGGATACTTCACGCCTACCGAGCGGACGACAAAATGGAGTATCTCTCAAACTACTTCGTATGCCGCGACTTCGAAGGCGACTTACGCGAGTCGGACGAGGGGGAGCTTTTGTGGGTCGATCTTGACGAGAGCCTGAAACTGCCCGGCGTTCACCCGTTTTACGTCCGCCTGCTCCCGGATATTTTGAACGGCAATTTGCCGGTCGAGGCGTCAGTCCTGATGCCGTCACGCGACGAACAGGGGCGGGTATGAGCCTGCATGGTTTGGCGAAAGGGCTTCTGTACTGCGCCGGTATGATAAGCGGCGTCGCGGCGGGAAACCTTTTTTACATTGAGCGCGTGCCGGGCGGCGTCGGCGCGCTTGTGCTGGCGGGCGTGTTTTTGTTCTACGCCATGAGTGATTTACGGGTGAAGCGCGACGACGGCGACGCGCCCGACGCGAGCGGCGACGCCATGCGCGTTTTGGTCGATATGTCTGTCTTGTTGGCCGAAACCGCCATAGACGGCGCGAAGCGCATAGGCAGAACCGCGCCCCTCTCGGCGACCGAAATAGACAGGCTCGAGGATTCCGTCATGCCGCTTCTTCTGTCGCTTTCAGTCAGCGCGAAAGAGACGACGCGCATATCTCAGGAGTTGGAAGAGCTCAAAACGCGTACGCGCCATACAGAAGCCCGCCGCGCCATATCGAGGAGATTTTAGCGTAATCATGAAACTTTTAGTCACGGATATAGACGACACGCTCTCGGTTGGGGATTATGTGTCGGACGAGGTCTCGGACGCCTGCGCTTCTTTGGTCAAAAACGGCTGGGACATAATGATCGCCTCGGGGAGGTCTTTTTTTACGGCCAAAAACCATATAAAAGCGGCTCACGCCACGCAACCGGCCATCCTCTACGACGGAGCGCGGACGATGAGCCTTGACGGCCTCGAGATAGAATCCGTCACAATGAGTCCGTCTTTGGTATCGGAAATTCTGAAGTTTTTATGGACGGTTCCCGCCGAAATTCAAATCGCCTGCGACGAGTTTATTCTCTGCCGCGCAAGCGACGCCGAGACGAGCCGGTTTTACAGAAAATCCGGCGTATCGGTGCGGTATATCGACAGCCCCTCGTTTATAGAAGAAGCGTCTTTTGACTGTCCTATTTACCGCTGCGCCCTCTGGATGACGCCCGATGTTTTTGCCCGCGTGGAAAACTCCGTCCGCGAAGCCTTTGGCGAACGCGTGGAGATAATCCCCGGCGGGGCGGAGTTTTTGGATATATTGGAAAAAGGCGTGTCTAAGGGCAGCGCGTTCGACAGATTTTTGTCCCGCTTGAGCGTTCGCCCCGAGACCATAGTGGTGGCCGGAGACCATCTGAACGACTTGGAGATACTCCGCCGCGCCGACATAGCGGTTGCGCCCAAAAACGCGCACCCCCTCGTGCTGGAGGCGGCCGATTTTATTATGCCGACCGCGAGGGAGGGAGGGATAAAGGTTTTGGTGGAAAAGGTTTTGGCGGAGTAGTTAGCGCGCGCTGAATAGTGTATAATGTTCTCTAACTTGGCAAAATTGCGTTGCCTTGCCGAGCTTTGCGGGGAGTGAAAAAATGAAACAAATCCTTGTCGTGGACGACAATATGGTGAGCCTCAAACAGGTTGCCGCGCAGTTG
>BNVG01000230.1 GCA_025997935.1 Synergistales bacterium
TGATAAAAGCGCGAGGGTTAGAAGCTAAGAAAGCATGGTCGTTTCAGAATTTTGTGTATCGTATACTGCGAATAGGCGAAAAAGACATTGACCCAAAGGTTGAGGAGGTATGGAGAATGAGGTTCAGACCGATAGATGATGTGGTGAGGGATAATTATCTGCGTTACGCAAGGGAAAAAGGCTTGGAAGAAGGCATGGAAGAAGGTATGGAAAAAGGCAAAGCGGAAGGCAAAGCGGAAGGCAAATTTGAGGTCGCGCGAAAAATGCTTGCCCGCAAAATGTCCATCAGCGATATTATTGATATCACCGGACTAAACGAGTGGGATATACTCTCAATCCAATAGCCATACATCCGCATTTGTTATTATCAAAAAACAGCCCGGGCGAAACTTCGCCCGGGCTGTTCTGTATCGCGTGTTGCGCGTAGCGCTATTTATCTTTTCCGTTTCATCCCCGCATAGACAAGGGGTAGCAGGGCGAGGGCGAAAACTCCAGCTCCCGCGTCGCAACCGCCGCCGCTATTGGAGTTGCCGAAGATCGTCCGTCCGTTGACGATAACGACCGTATTGGCTCCGCTCATCGCAGGGGGATAGGGATTCGTCCCGCTGCTCTGGTCTGTGACTTCCGTGCGTCCGCCCGTGATGGAGATTGTTCCGCTCCCGTTGCCGGCGGATATCGCCGCTCCGTTGCCCTTCGACTCCGCGATTACGAAAGTGTCGCTGGAGATGATTATATCCTTCCCCGACGCTATCGCGCCGCTGTCCGCTCCCGTCCCGCTATTCGAGGCCACTACGTTTGCCGTGCCGGTCACAATTGCTTTGACTGTTCCGCTGTCGATGATGATGTCTCCTTCTGAGGAAATGGCAGGGCCGTTTGTGTTCTCGACCGTGAGAGTCTTGTCCGTCTCGCCGGTTATTTTAAGAGCGCCGTCTCCTGTCTTGGTGATTTTGGGGACGTTTACGTTATTTGCTATGTGAATCGTTATTTCTTCCGTCTCGGAGGCGATTTTTATCTCGTCTGTGAGGTCGCCTGTCAGCGTCAGGGTTTTCGTCGTAGCGTCCCATGTCCAGCCCGCGCCGGACGCGTTGTCGGTGAGGTTTGTCTGGACGTTGCCGATGGTGACGTTGTTTTGTGGGTCGAGCGTCGGCGGCGGGGGCACATAAGCCGCAACCGCGATTTTCAGCGCGTTGCTGATATTGTTCGCCGCGCCCTCCAAAACGACGTAAATATCCTTCGCGTCCGCCGTGAGGGCAACGGCAAGACCGCCATTCGCGCCCGCCGAAACCGTGCCGAGAGAGAGGTTCCGGCTCTGACCGCCGTTTTGTCAGGTGCGGTCGCGTCCTTTTCAACCACGAGATGGTACGCCGTTCCCGCTTTGTCGGTGGTGAAGCTGATAACCGCCGCCGTGTCGCTTGCGCGGCTGGCTGAAGCGTTTGAAAGAGTGGGTGGAGTTGCTACGATTACATTGGTTGCGCCCGAATTTTCTTTCCACGGGTTGATATTCGCGGTCGATCCCGGCGCGAGCAGGATTTTACCGCCAGAACTCGTTACTAAACAGCCACTGTTGCGCTAAAATGACCGGATGTGATTGTTACAGCAGACAAGTTCGCGCAGGATATCGCGGTGTCCCCCGTGGTCGTGACGTCAAGATCGATGATTGATACAGAAGCGGCGCAACCAATGTAATCGTAGCAACTCCACCCACTCTTTCAAACGCTTCAGCCAGCCGCGCAAGCGACACGGCGGCGGTTATCAGCTTCACCACCGAC
>BNVG01000231.1 GCA_025997935.1 Synergistales bacterium
TATAGTGTTCTTCTTCCTTTTCGGGGCCGAGCGCCACGGAGTAGCCAAGCCCCTGCATGATGTCGACTATCTCGTGCATGGTTTGGGCGACGGGGTGAAACGCGCCCGCTCCCCGCGCGCGCGAAGGCATCGTGACGTCCACTCGGTCGGCGTCTTCCGCCGCTTTGATTTCGGCGTCCAGAAGAGCGGTTTTTTTGTCTCCGAGTTCCTTTTCCATTTCGTCGCGCAGTTCGTTCAGCATTTCCCCGCTCGCCGGACGTTCAGAGGCCGGCAGCGCGCCCAGAGACTTCAAAAGAGAAGTCAAAACGCCCTTTTTGCCTACTGTTTTCACTCTCAGCTCCTGCAAGGCGTCCGTGCTCTTTACGGACGAAAGAGAGGAGCGGAACGAAGCCCTGACATCCTCTACCTGTTTTTTCAGGTCAGTCGTATCAATCTTATCAACCATAATGACTTTCCCCTTATATAAAAATATGCAAAAAAGTTCCTGCCTTAAACTACGACAGGAACAAGAAAAAAGCAAGATAATAACTCAGCCGTCTTACGTCCTCAAGCGTGCAGAGCGGATTTCGCCTGAGACACCAACTGACGAAACGCGTCCCTATCGTGAATCGCCAGCTCTGAGAGCATTTTTCGGTTCATCGTGACGTTCGCCTTTTTCAGGCCGTTGATGAAAGAGCTGTAATTCATGCCCTCGGCTCTGACTGCCGCGCTGATGCGCGTTATCCACATACGGCGATAATCGCGCTTTTTGCGCTTGCGGTCTCCGAAAGCCCTGTCCATCGCGGCCAAAAACGCCTCTTTGGCGCGGCGATATACGTTCTTATGCTGACCCCAGTAGCCTCTCGTTATAGAAAAAAGTTTCTTGCGCTTCTTATTGCTGGCGCTTCCGCCCTTGACTCTCATGCTGTTTCACCTCTTATCCTCTCCTGCGCTCAAGCGTAGGGGAGCATCCTTTTCAACTGTTCCATCAGAGTGGGCGAAACGTATCCCGTCTGACGCATACGACGCTCGCGCTTGGCGCCCTTACCCACCATGATATGTCTGCGCCCGACCTTGCGATAGGCAAGTCGGCCTGTTGCGGTGTATGAAAACCTCTTTTTTGCGCCGCTGTGCGATTTCAGTTTCTGCTTGGGCATTGGAACAAAATCTCCCTTCAAAATATATGTATTAAATTTACGGAAAAAGCAAATCTACTCTTCCGTAGTATCCGGCGAACTGGTCTCGGTTGATGGTTGCGAAACCGAGGTTTGAGTCGGCTTCTCTTTCTTGTCCGGCTTGTCGGTTGAGACCGCCTGCGTCTTCTTGGGCTTTACGGGCCCTGTTGGGGTCAGGAGGATGCGCATATAGCGTCCCTCCATCCTCGGGCTACCCTCATTTTTGCCTACGCCTTCGCACTCGGCTATGACGCGGTTGAGGACGTCCTCGCCCTTCGAGAGAAAGGACATTTCTCTACCCCTAAAAAACACTGAAACCTTTACGCGATGCCCTTCCTCAAGGAAATTTTTGATGGCGCGCACCTTGAAGTCGTAGTCGTGTTCGTCGATCTTGGGGCGCATCTTCATTTCTTTGAGCGTCTGGACTTTCTGTTTTTTTCGGGCGTCCTTGTCTTTCTTCTGAAGCTGATAGCGATATTTGCCGTAGTCCATTATTCGACACACCGGCGGATTAGCGAGAGGCGCTACTTCTACAAGGTCTAACACGCGCTCCTCCGCCATCCTTACAGCCTCAGCAGTCGCTATCTGTCCGACTTTGAC
>BNVG01000232.1 GCA_025997935.1 Synergistales bacterium
AAGGATAAAACTCCGGCAGAGGTTTACGCGGGAAAGAAAAAGATTGTTCTTTTTATGAAGTAATAATCTTCAAATAATAAAGCTTAAAGATTGTTGATTTTTTGTCTTGACAAAGGGATCCACTTTAATTACTTCCCTATATCGAAACTCACCTATGTAACGACGATTTTTCAAAAGATGCTCCACACTATTGTACTCCATATCCTCGCCGCGTGTATTGGTAGCGCCCTGCTCATTGAGCCAGTCGCGGATTTCGGTCATGGTCGCTCCCTCATCATGTCGCTTGAAGGCTTCCAGAATCAAAGGTGCGGTCAGCGGGTTAATCTGAAAACGCCGTTCCTCGTCAATCATATAACCTGTAGGTAGTGTGCCGCCGTTGTATTTGCACTTCAAGGCGTTATCTGTCATGCCGCGAATAACTTTTTCGGATAGGTCGGCGGAATAATATTCCGCATAACCCTCAAGTACAGATTCAAGAATGATGCCCTCCGCGCCCTCGGAAATGACTTCGGTAGAAGAGACCACCTTAACGCCGTTTTTCTTCAAAGATGATTTGTATCTCGCACTGTCATAGCGATTTCTGGCGAACCTGTCCAGCTTCCAGACGATTACCATATCAAACAACTTCTTGCCGCTGTCCTTAATCATATTCTGAAACTCTGGGCAGTTATCAGTCTTAGCAGAAAAGGCGCGGTCAATATAGTGTCGCAAAACCGTTATGCCGTTTTTCTCGGCAAAGGTGGTACACTCCCGTAGCTACCCCTCGATAGATTCTTCGCGCTGGGAATTGGAACTGTATCGGGCATAGATTACAGCTTTCATCATTTCCCGCCTCCCTTCATCATTTGCAAAAGCGTGTCTTTCAATTTCCCGCTCATAGGCGAATTGGGGTCAAAACATATTTCAATAAATTGCTTCATATCATCATTATCTTCGATTTTCGGTTTGAAGTCATATAGCTTACCTTGCGGCTTGTCGGTGCGCCCGAAGATATAATCCATAGAAACATCGAAATAGTCCGCATACCACAAGAGAACTTTAAGCGGTGGCGCGCCAACCTCATTTTCATAGCGGTTGATACTTGCCTGTGTTGTTCCGGCAAGTACGGCGATTTTTGCTTGTGAAAGTTTTATGCTATCGCGCAAAACCCTCAATCGCTCGGCAATTATTTTCATCAGCAACACCCCTTTCGTACCCATAATTATATACGATATTCAAGATAATGTCAACGTGAATATAGTATATAATTGAAATGATATGTGTGTCATACACATATCATTTCGACAGAGCGGCAAGATGCAAAATGCAGAGCAGTTTTGCTATCGGCGGCGGGCTATCAGCAACCTAAAAAGTGATAATCCGCGTGGCGCGGATTATCACTTTTTAGGTTTTGCAGGGGGATTCCAAAGGGGGGATGCAGTCCACCTTTGGCACACAACCTTGCTTGCAAGGTGTAGTGTGTTATACCTGCTGGCACGGCTGGCGGGGAAACCGTGTGTGATGGGTACCCACATACAGTTTTTGCGTCAGGAAAGCGGACAGATTTTTGCAAATGAAAACGAGCAAAAATCTGTTCGCTTTTGAGAGTGTCGGCAGGTATATGGCCCCTCATCTTACATCTTGCGAAGCTTTACTGAATATGGCTACAGCGCTAACCGTTTTGTCTACGTTCTTCAATTCTACACTCGCTGCACCATGACTGCACGATGATACGACCATCACCCATATTGCGATATCCAAAAT
>BNVG01000233.1 GCA_025997935.1 Synergistales bacterium
TCGCGCCGCAGGAGAAACAGGTCATCAGCATGATGGAAATTCTGCGGTCGCGCTCATCCTCGAGAGTGCGCGTCGCCATCATGGCCGGGACGGAGCAGCCAAAGCCCATCAGCATAGGCAAAAACGCCTTGCCCGACAATCCGAAGCACCGCAAAATCCTGTCCATCAAAAAGGCCGCCCGCGCCATGTAGCCCGAGTCCTCCAAGAGCGACAAAAACAAAAACAGCATGAGAATCTGGGGCAAGAAACTCAGCACCGCGCCAACGCCGGCTAAAAGTCCATCCACTACCATGCCCTGCGCCCAGTCCGACGCGCCCGTACTCGCTATCCACTCGGCGCATATCCCCGTAAGCGCGTCAACAAGCGTACTCATCTCGTCCTGAAGCCAAACGCCGGGAGATGGAACCTCGGTCACAAAGAACAAATTGTCGCTGAAAATCAGGTGAAACACAAAAAACATCACTATCAGGAATATGGGTATCCCGACAAAGCGGTTGGTCAAAACTTTGTCGATTTTGTCGGAGCGCGTAAGCACGCCGGCTTCTCTCCTTTTGATGATGGCTTTTGTGTAATGACCAGTGATATGGCGGTATCTGAGGTCGGCAATGGTCGCCTCGAAATCGTTCTCCATGTTGTTTGGAAGGTGAATCGTTTGCTTCAATTTGTCGATTCTGTCGACTATGTCGGCGGCGTATCGCTCGCGAAACTCCTGCTTTTCCAAGTCGTCCCCCTCTATAAGTTTGACGGCGTGAAAAATCGGGTGGGGAATTTGACGCTCCTCAAGCATGGACACGGCCTCTGTTATATAAGTCGCGAGGGGGGACGACAAAAGGATAGATCTGTGATGGTGGTGGTGTTGATAGTCACGGTGGTTATGATGATAGTCGTGGTGATGGCGGCCAAGAGCTGAGTCATTATGATGATCAGACCCCACGGGAGAGAGCTTGTGTCGGTCTCCCCTGTATTGTTCCTTGGCGGCGGCGATTGCTTTTTTCATCAATTCCTTGAGGCCGCTGGCGTCAAGGGCGCTTATGGGGATGACGGGGACGCCGAGCTCGCGCTCTAAGACCGATACGTCTATCTCCAAGCCCTCTTTTTTTATCACGTCCATCATATTAAGGGCGACGACGATAGGGCAGTCGGTCTCGATGAGCTGAGTCGTCAGATACAGGTTGCGCTCAAGGTTTGTGGCGTCCACTATGTCTATTATCAGGTCGGGGTTGTCCTCCACTATGTAACTGCGCGAGACTATCTCCTCCGGCGAATAGGGCGAAAGGGAATAAATGCCGGGCAGATCCACAATCGTTATGTATTCGTTGGTCTCGGAGACTTTGTATACGCCCTCTTTGCGGTCTACGGTTACGCCGGGCCAGTTGCCGACTTTGGCGCTGCTTCCCGTTAGGTTGTTGAAAAGCGTGGTCTTTCCTGAATTGGGGTTTCCCGCCAGCGCGAACCTCATGATTGCAAATCTCCCGACGCAGGCGATACGGACATTAAAAAAAGAGGGCTTGGAGATAGACGTATCGGTCTTAGAGCGCGAGCTCGGCGTCCCCGTCATCCCCATAAGCGCCCTTGACGCCAGCGGCCTCAAGGAATTGATGAAAAAAGCAATCGCGCCGCAGGAGAAACAGGTCATCAGCATGATGGAAATTCTGCGGTCGCGCTCATCCTCGAGAGTGCGCGTCGCCATCATGGCCGGGACGGAGCAGCCAAAGCCCATCAGCATAGGCAAAAACGC
>BNVG01000234.1 GCA_025997935.1 Synergistales bacterium
CCACAACTTCAGCGCGGCCTCATCCGGCGCGGGCGTAGGCCCTTACGGTATCCCCGTGACCATCATCGGGCTCGTCGTCTGCGGCTTTATCGGACTATCTTGCCGCGAGCGCGCGGTTTAAGGATAAGGAGAACAAAACCATGAGCGAAATTATCACGATAGACGCGTCCGGGTTGTCATGTCCTCAGCCCGTCATGAAAACAAAATTAGTGTTGGACAAAACGCCGAGCGGTCATGTCGAGGTGTTGGTGGACACGGCGACTTCGCGCAACAACGTCACGCGCTTCGCGGAGAATAAAGGTTGGAAGGCCGTTGCTGAAGAACGCGAGGGCGGATACAGAGTCACGCTCGAAAAGTAACTCCAAATCACTTGACGCAAACGGAGTTTATGCGTAAAATGCTTTGTTGGTTGAATGGCGCATGAACGAGCGCATAATCCTTCACAAAAACCGAGGGAGCCTCGTGTTCAGCGGAAAGGGGAAATTATATCAATGTACGCAGTGGTTGAAACAGGCGGTAAGCAGTATCGTGTACAGGCGGGCGACGTGCTTCGCGTCGAGCGCTTGGAGGGGGATGTCGGGCAGGAAATTGTCTTCGACAAAGTGCATATGGTGGGCGGAGACGACGGCGCGAAGTTCGGAACGCCCTTGGTGATCGGGGCTTCCGTGAAAGCCGAGATAACGGCTCAGGAGCGCGACAAGAAAGTGCTTGTGTTTAAGTACAAGAGCAAGAAGAACGAGAGGCGTATGCGCGGACATCGTCAATACTACACCGAAATCCGTGTGCTGGAAATCAACGCCTGACAAAAAACAGGCGTGTAAGTGACCAACATAACGCTGTTTTGGGGAGAGAGCCGGGGAGAAAAAGAACTTATCGGGCTTGAGTCCAAGGGACATTCCGGTTTCTCCATAGAGGGCGAAGACGTGGTTTGCGCCGCTGTGTCAAGTCTAATTCAGGCTCTCATAATCGGCATACGCGACGTGGCGCAGTTTCCGGACGAAGATATTGTCTGTAAAATAGATAATTCCGTCCCGCTGATTCGCGTAAAATGGAAAAACGAGAGGGCGTCCGGGATAACGTTGTTGACACAGACTATAGCGCTGTCCCTCAAGGAAATAGCTTCGGTTTATTCTGACTATGTCTGTATCTGGGAGGTATATTCTTAAAATGGATAATCGTGATTTTGTAGGTTTTATATTCGATATACAGTTCTTCGCCCACAAGAAGGGACAGGGAAGCTCCACAAACGGCCGCGACAGCAACCCTAAGTACAGGGGCATCAAGGCCTATGCCGGCACAGATGTAACGGCGGGGAGCATTTTGGTCAGACAGTGCGGGACGCGTGTGCATCCCGGCAAAAACGTCGGCCTTGGGCGTGATTACACGCTCTTTGCGCTTACCACCGGCAAAGTGCAGTTTGCCACTAAGGGCGAGCGTAAAGTCGTTTCTGTAGTACCGAACGCGTGATCAAGATAATCGAACCAAAAAGCGAGGCTCAAGCCTCGCTTTTTTCATAGACTCACCTTTATAGAACATCAGGAGGTACACAGCATGACGGCAGACGCATTGGTCATAATTGATTCGCAAAACGATTTCTGCGACAAAAAGGGGAGTCTTTACGTCGACGGAGCGGAAGAGGACGTTGCGCGCCTGTCAAACTATATCAAGCGCGAGAATATAAGCCGCAATAGCGCCGAGTATCCCGTCATGGGCCGCT
>BNVG01000235.1 GCA_025997935.1 Synergistales bacterium
GGGCGGGGTGAACGGGCGAGCCGCAAACCGGACAGGGCAAGCCGTCGGCTAAATCAGCCGCCAAAATTCCGGCCTGAGCGCGAAGAAACGCCTCCTCTATCGCCTTCCGCCTGTCATCAGTCGTGTTGAAATCGGCGTTCAGCGTTTCAAATTCAGATTGCGATGTTTTCAGTTCAGAGCGCTTTACCGCGATTGCCGCGTAGTCGGTTTTCAGCGCGGTCAACTTTGCCAGCAAACTTTTGGCCTCGCCATGCTCTTGTTTCAACGCCTCAAACGCGGCTTGCGCGGCTTCAAACGGGGGCAGTTCCGCAAGGGCGTGTTTCGCGTTCTCAAGCTCAGCCGACGCGGCTTGCGCGCCGCTCCTCGCCTGCGCGAGGCCAAGACGCGCCTCCTCATGCTGCTTGCCGGTTTCGGCGGCTCTGTCGGCAAACGGCTTCACGCGGCGCAAGGCTATTTCCCCACGGTTACGGCGTTCTGTGAGCAGTTCCGTCTCGCGCTCTTTCGCCGCGTGTTCCGCAAGAGTGGCGCGAGACGCTTCAAGGACATCGAACTTTTTGGAAAGTTCGGCGGCAAGGGCCGTTTCGGCGGCGAGACGCGTCTTTCGCGCTTCGTGTTCACTCCAGTCTTCATCCGCTTCCGCGAGCGCGGCCTCGTCGGTTTTAATTTGCGCTTCCCATTCGATAAACCTCTCGTCGCGTTTATATGGGTCAACTCTGTGGCGCTCGAAGTCGTGGCGGCAGATATCCAGCAAGCCGCTTAACTCTTTTGAGCGCGTTTTTAAGCTCTCCTGAAAATATTTAAGCGCGCTGGTGTTGAAAATGCTACGCAGTATCCTGACCCGCTCTTCCGTGCCGCTCTGCAAAAAGCGCAGAAAATCATTCTGAGATATCATCACTATCTGCGCGAACTGGTCGCGGTCAAGCCCGATTATCTCCGCTATCTTGGAAGCGACCTCGCTCTCCCGGCTCACGACGGTTTTGTCGCAAAGAGTCAGTTCAACTTTATCGGTGTAGGACACCTCCGCCGTCTTCCTCGCGATATGCGGCACGATGGCGCGCCTGATATTGTACGCGGCGTCGCCGACCGCGAAATCCAAATCGACAAAAGTATCGACGCGGCCCTCTACGTAGTCGCTTCTGAGCATTTGATATTTGTTGCGGGACGTTCCGCTCGCTTTGCCAAACAACGCGTAAGAGATAGCGTCAAAGATAGTCGTCTTTCCCGAACCCGTTTCGCCAGTTATCAAATACAGCCCGTTCGCGCCGAGAGCGGTGAAATCTATGGTCTGAGTGTCGGCGTATGAGCCGAACGCGCTCATTGTCAGCTTGAGAGGTTTCATTCTTCACCCTCCGTAGCCTCTAACAGCTCGCGGACGACCGCCGCCTGTTCCTCGCTCATCACCGCGCCGCTGACCTCGAGGAAAAACTCGCTGAACAGGTCGTAAGGCGACAGGGCCGCAATGTTTTCCGAAGCGGCCCCTACCTCCCGCAAGTAGGCGCTTGTTCTCGAGTTTTCAAAGTCCAGCGCCATCACCTTGGGATAGACGCTTAGGAGCTTACCCATCGGGTCGATAATTTCCTCCTCGTCCGTGAGGACGACCCGGAGATAATCCTCTTTGTCGGCGAGGTGCATTTTTGGCTGTTGCCGTTTATCAAGCCGTCGTCGGTTCGCGGCCTGTGCGCGGAACGCGAGATACAAAGCTATG
>BNVG01000236.1 GCA_025997935.1 Synergistales bacterium
GGTCTGATTTTAGTTAAATAATCATCTCAAGGCTCCACTCTCCACCGAAAAATATCCTCTTGTCTTTCTCCATTATGTTTGTTAAAAACATATCTAATGTGTTCTTTACCATTTCTATACTCTTTATATATCTTTAGCCATAAACCTAATTTTAAACGACAAAAATAGTCCAATCTATGTTTTTATATTTTACAAACTCTTTTCACACCTGTGCACAAATGGTAACATATAATAATTACGAAAACAAACGAAAAGAAGAAAAAGAGCAAAAAAAAATAATCAGCGCAAACGTTTTACATTAGACCTATCACACACAACGTTGAGTATTAAATTTTAGAATTACAAATACCTGAACCTCAAGTTAAATCGCAGTCCAAAGGGTCTTTTGCGGTTTCTGTATCTATTCTGTACTATTTTGAACCTTTTAACAAATACTTTAATGTTTTCTACTATAATCATCTGATAAATCTTTCTATTTAACTCCTTATCTTCTTTTGTCAGCTTTTTAGTGTTTCTTTGATCTCTTTTTTTAAAACCAGTGTGTTTGTATGTATTTTGCCTAAGGCCTCCTAAATTGTATTTGCCATGTATCTTATTGTCTTTCTTTGCATAAATACATGCCTACTAAAATAAACTAAAATCGTGCTCCTTGCCCTATTATCGCTGTGCATATTACTTGCTTGCCTTTAATTTAACTACTACCAACGGTTATTGTATGTCTATTATTCTTTTCGCTTTCGCCACTTTCGCTGTTTTTGAAGTCTTTGTATCAATCTCTAGCATAATCACTGCTACTTCTACTTCTAGCGCTTTGTTTATCAATACCTATTCCCATCTAGCATATTCCCCACTATTATTAATACTTCTTCTACGCGCTTTTAGTCCTATATGCACAACTTTTGCTGACATTGTAACTGTCTCAGGTCTAATAATACGTCCTATATTGCCCTAAAGTACTCAAACATCATCTTTACATCTTCTCTATACTCAATTTTCTCTTTGCTCCTCCTGCCTTCCTCCTTTTCTTTTCTTACTCCTTGCTATCCTCACTGTTTTGTCAAACGTCCCTTTCTTTACTCCCATTAATACTAAACCCATTCCACCCGACCCACATGCTTTCTTTTTCTGTTTCATAGTACTTCTATTGTACTTTTATATGTTAGTTATTAAGAGGTCTAATGATAAACGGAGGTAACGTTACAATATGATTTGATTATAGAAGATGGTAATGAAATAAAGCAAAAGAATCATCGGCCATGGGTTATGGAGATCAGCAAATTTGCGTACTACAAGTAATAGGCCTTAGAGGCTATGGAAGCAAAACTCTTAGAGATACAGATGAATGGAGATGACATAATAGGCGTGTTTGAATCTGACAAAGATTGTGGGTTATGTCATGATGTATAAATCACTTGAATATGGCTTGGATAAGTTCTATACACATATGATTGTCTAACAAACGCCGCAATGCCCTAGACGTTTCCTAGGGACCTTAAAATTGACACACGGACACACACCAAAGGAGGACAAAATAACTATTTTATGGGTAGTTAAGGGCAGCAAATGGCAACATATTCATTACATATTTTAGTAGTCGATTGTGTCGTTGAAGATGCGAAAAATACTTGAGTTAATCGTTAAAAACGATCATCATTATGTAGATAGAGTTACCTCGTCTGAAATATTAAAAATAATGAAACA
>BNVG01000237.1 GCA_025997935.1 Synergistales bacterium
CATGGGTGCGCCCTCCTCTTCTTCTCCTGTATAAAACATTATATCAATATCTGGCGCGGGGATGGATGTATTTAGGGATTTAGGAGACAAAAGGAGGCAGAAATAGACATGCGTAGGGGCGACCGCCTCGGTCGCCCGTTCTTAATTGATTGCCCGTTCTTAATTGATTACCCGTTCTTAATTGATCAACCGTTCTTAATTGATCACCCGTTCTTAATCGATCGCCCGTGTCTTTTTGTCAGCCGCCCGTGTCAGGGCAACGCGCAGAAGACGGGCGACAGGGCAGAAAACAAACGATAGGGAAATTAAAAACAAACGACAGGGGAATTAAAGACGGGCGACCGAGGGCGGTCGCCCCTACGAGAGGATTACGTTCTGGGTAAACCCTATAGTCATGAAAAATGAAAAATAAAAAAATATCTTCCGGGGCGAACCCGCCCCGGAAGATATTTTTACATAAATTTTACCGTTTGCCAATCCTCACAAGGACGGCTAAGGCGCAAGTTTACGGTTTTGTTATAAGTCTGAGATACACGCAGAGTTTGAGAACATCTATTTCACGGATAGTTTTTTGAAGTGTGAAGAATTGTCAGTATATGCAAAACATTTTTATTGATGCGATAGACCAAAACAAACGGCGTATTGCTCGCGAGAAATTCGCGCGTACCGTTTACTCGGCCCTTTTTCCCTATAGATGGATACTCGCGTATAGTCGCTACTGCTTTTGCAATACGTTCAATCACAGCGTTTGCGGTAGAAGGATTATCCTGAGCAATATAATCATAAGCGTGGTTCAAATCCTCATTGGCAAGTTTGGTAAACTGTAAACGCATATTTTTTACTGTCTCCATCTGGCAAATGTGGCCTCTACTTCTTCATCACTCGCAAACTCCCCATTATCGGCCTGTCGAATCCCTTCTTGTATATGTTCAAGTTGCCATTCCTGCAAATCAATATACGAGTTCAGCGCCTCGTTTATGATATAGCTTCTGTCTCTGTTCTGCATATCGGCGAGCGCGTCAAGTCGGCTTTTCGTGGCCTCCTCTAAATCAAAAGTCACCGTCTGCATTTATAATCTCTCCCTTGCTGTTTATCAAAAAACAATATGACTATCGGACTTACTTCAACAAGAGACGGGCGGAAAGTGGCCGCCCGTTGTGCGCCCGTAGCGAGTATGCTTCTTTCCTAATCTTTTGAAGAGGCTTGTTTCAGAATTGCTTAACATAGCTTTCGAGAGCATAGGACAGTTTGTCATAACAAATCCTGAAATGCCTCCTGAGTCGATAGGAGACAAGTTCTGTAGGCTCGACATTAATATGACGGTCGATAATCAGAGGGTAGACTTGGAGATACAGGTAAAAGACGAGGATGATTACCCTGAACGCTCTTTATTCTACTGGGCGCGTGACTATTCAACATCACTCGTCTCTGGTGGAGAATACTCAGATCTACCCCGCACGGTTATTATCAGTATTATAGATTTCTATCTATTCGACTGTACTGAGTTTCACTCTGAGTTTATGCCGCTTGAAGTAACTCGTCATACTCCATTGACCGACAGAATGAGCCTACACTATTTTGAGCTTCCTAAGCTACCTGTAACAGTAAACGCGGATAACGGTTTAGAATTATGGCTTGCTCTGTTCAACGCAGAAACGGAAGAAGAACTAAAACAAATCGAAGC
>BNVG01000238.1 GCA_025997935.1 Synergistales bacterium
GCTCGACATAAGCTCTCTGTCGTCAAGGTCAGACAACACAAGGTTATTATAGCTATAACTGACGACTGTGCCATAGTGAGAATGAGAATAATACTCAGCCTCGTTTACAGGGCGTTTATCTGTGACAATGGCAAGCGCCACCGGTTCTCTTCGGTAGTGAGCGTAAATGAGACAACGATAGTGGTTCATGCGTTCAGGTAAGTTGCCTCCGCCGCTTCCCTGAGCTTCAAGATGGAGAAGTATCCATTCAGCTTCTCCGTTTTTCATACCAATTCGCATTCAATAGGGTTTTAATATCCAATCTCTGTGAGTGAGCTGTTTGATTTTTTCAGGGAGCTTCTCTATCGACTGCAATCCTTTAACAGCGTTGTCTATTACGGCCTTTAGTGTCGTAAATGTTTTATTGCAAAAAAACTTTTCCCGTAGTTCGTCCCATATCTGTTCTTGTGGATTCAAATCAGGCGAATATGGCGGCAAAAATACCAATTCAATATTCTCCGGCATTGTTAAAGCCTTAGCCTTGTGCCAACTCGCCTGATCCATAAACATCAGAATACGTTCGTCCGAGTGTCTGAGCCCAACTTCCTTTAGAAAAATCGACGTAGCCTCGGAATTTCGCATATGGCAAGACTAAACTGTCGTGATGCCCATCTATTGGGCTGACAGCCCCAAAAACATAGACATACTCACGTATCATTTGAGCTCCTACGTTTGGCCTTACTCCACTGGGAGCCCAGCAAGCGCTTGGATCACTTATTCTCCAAAAAACGCGCTTCATCCTGGAACATAACCCTGAGAGGCTTGTCGGCGTTTTTGGCGCTGTTTGCTAATTGCTCTGAGAAGCCCTTTTTTTAAAGGCATCAGCAGCCTCTTGACTCCTTTTTGGATGTTGCGGTCTGGGTACGATCTTGCGCCAGCCATGACGGTGCAATATCCTGTAGACTGTCGCTATATGCACTTCATGGCCAAGATGTTTTTCAAGCGTCGTTTTAATGTCATTTGCGACTAATATTGAACCCTTGCCGCCGGCATCGTCAAATTGCGACAGAAAAGACGCCTCTTCTTCTTTGGACATTAAAGAATGATAACGTCCTCCTTTCTTTGACTCGGTCAATGCGGATATTCCATGGTCTATGAAACTTTTCTGCGTGAATCGAACCGTATTTACATGCCAACCAATTGTTTTTGCAATCATACCGGTTGTCATGTTCTGCGCTACACGCAGCCATACGCACAAAAACCTCATGAATTCAAATCCTGGCCATTTTGCTTTTCTGAACTCTTCAAGTTCTCTGATACGCTCTTCCGGTATTGGTGTAGGTGGACGCATAATATCCCCTCCCTTTTGATGGAGTTATTATATATTAAAATTCTTTAGATTGCGAATAGGTATGAAATCGGTATGAAAACAGTTTCTCGTATTCGGGAAACACCTGATCCAAAATAGTTATCACCTTGCGTTTGCAGTCGGCGCACTCGTTGACGACGGAAAGGCGATACCGCGAAAGCTGCTTTAACGCCAATATTAATCCACCAATTATGTTCTGCGCATTGTAATGTTATAGATTTTTAGCTTCTTGTATTTGCAATGGTTTTCGCAGATACTTCACGACAAAAACGCGCGACTTCATTGCCGGGTTAATATATT
>BNVG01000239.1 GCA_025997935.1 Synergistales bacterium
CTCCTTTTCTCAATAAACGCGAATGTGTACTCCATCAAAAGACTTGCCGCGATGAAGATTATGGCCGCCACAACGTAGCCCTCAAGGGTGTGATACGTGCGTATGCCTATAGCCTGAGCCTGCCCGAGCACGTCGAGTATTCCGAGGGTGAAGGCCAAAGCCGTATCCTGTATGGCGTTTATGACCCTTGCCCCGAAGGCGGGAAAAGCGGTGCGAAACGCCTGGGGCAAAATTATGCGCCTGAAAGTCTGTGACGCGCTGAGCCCCACGGACCAGGCCGCCTCGCTCTGAGACGCCGGGACGCTCAAAATGGCGCTCCTGATAATCTCCGCCAAAAACGCCGCGTTGTTCAGCGCGTAAGAGACAAGCACGAAATTTATCTTGGCCCAGCGGGTTATGTTTATCCCGAAATTGTTTAAGATCAGGGGAAGGCCGTAGTAGACTATGAACATCTGTATCAGTATAGGCGTTCCCCTGACAAACGAGATGAAAAACACAGCCGCTCCGTTCAGGAACGGGACTTTATGAATCCGAACGAGAGCTAAGAGCGTCCCGAGAACAGAACCGCCGGCGATAGCCCAAAAGACAATCAAAAGCGTTACGGGGAGGCGCGACAAAATGAGGGGCGCGTATTCGATGATAAGAGCGGGGTCGAAGAGTTTTCCCATTTTTTAATCTTTGCCTCCCCTGAAAATCGTTTCTATTCCGCGTTCCAGTCCGCGCCGGTGTACTGAACGGAAAGTTTCGTCAATGTGCCGTCCTTCTTTATCTCCTTGATGGCCGCGTCTATATCGTCGCGCAGCTGAGTCTCTTTCTTGGCGTAGATAAAGTAGGCGTCGCTCTTGCTGTAAAGGCCGTCCACTATGCCAAGCCCTCCGCCAAACGCGTCGTTGGTGCGCTTCCAGACGCGCCTCGTCATAACGCCGGCGTCAATCCGGTCGTTGACTATGTTATCGTAGACCACCTGATTGGCTCCGTCGAAGTTTATGTTTATCTTCTTTTCGTGCTTCTCGTTGTACTCCTGCGCTATGGACGCGCTGGCGCTGCCGTTGGTCACGCTGAGCGTCTTGCCCGCAAGGTCGTCGATGGTTTTGATGTCGGCGCGTCCCTTTTTCACGACGATATGCTTGTCGTAGTTGGCGAAGCCTTCGTTGGCGAAAAGATATTTCTCGGCCCTCTGCGGGTTTTTCTCAAACTGCTGAGACACGATGTCATACTTGCCGGCGTCCACGCCAAGCAGAAGGTTGGTGAACTCCACGGAATCGAACTTAAACTCGTACTGAGGAAGGCGCTTGTCGACTTCTTGCAACACCGCCACGTCGTAGCCGGCCGGCTCGCCCTTTTCATCAATAAACGCGTAAGGCTCGAACGCGTTGCCTATCCCGACAAATACCTCACGCGCCGCCGCGTAAGCCGCGCCCGAAAACACAAAACCCAACACAAGCAAAACCGACAAAATTCCACTGATAAATCGTTTCATTTTCATAAACCTCCATAATTTTATATTTTGACAAAAAAAATCCGAGGGCGACAAAACCCCTCGGAACACCTGAACAGCTACATGGCGACATAGAACCGTCACATACAACAGGCGCTCCGGGCACACATAGACAAACAGCGACACATGCACATACCTCTACCC
>BNVG01000240.1 GCA_025997935.1 Synergistales bacterium
GCATAAGAGGAGCGAAGCTCCTCTTATGCTTCGCATTCTATATCTTGCTAACGTTTACTACTTTTGAGAGTCCTATTTTTGGGATTTTGTCTGCTCTTACTAATTTTGCTAAGATTGGTATCTGTAGGATTGGTTTAAAAAAAATCCAGATGTTAAGGGAAAAGAAGCCGTTGAGAAAGTCCGTTTTAATGAAGCTCTGGAGCGTAATGCCGAAATTGTACAAAAATTAAATGAGGATTTAATGCGTAAAAATAATTATGATATTAATGACTGATTTTTATTATATCGCTTGCCGTTAGTTGTTTTCTGTTTAGCTTACAGAGGGAACCCACTGACGGTAAGGGTTTGAGATGTATAAAAATGTAATAATTAAATAATTGGTACTGCAATAATGTTAATATATTGCATTGCATTAAATAAATAATTGTATTAATAATAATTGAAGTATATATATCACTAAGCAGTTGTAAAAGTTCGGATTTTTTCTAAAAGAAAAAGCAGAAAAGAAACGGCAACAACGCACGGAGCTTCGCTCCTCTTATGCTTCGCATTCTATGTCCTGCTAACGTTTACTACTTTTTATTTTTTACGGAATTTTACTCTAACAACAAGAGCACATTGTACAACAAAGACAACCTAAAACGATTAAGTCCGCTGTAAGTAATCCCAATAAGAAAAAACCCATTCGATTGTCATATAATTCCCATAGGTTTTGCAAATTTTCTTTTTCCAACTCTTCTTGAAATTCTATTGCTTTTTCCAACTCTTCTTGAACTTCTATTAATTTTTCCTTTTTTTCTTTCAACTCTTTTTGGATTTTCGCCAACTCTGATTTTAATTCTGATACAACTTCGCTTTTTTCAGTAATTGCGGTGTTTAACAATGCTTGTTTTTTACCACAACTACACAAAAGCAACGACAAAACAATAATATTGCATACAAAATTTTTATTAATTATTTTTAAAGCCTTTTGAACAGTTCTAGAACTTCTAAACGGATTGTTAATAGGAAATATATTTTCTACGAGTTTATATTTATCTTTAATCTTTATCATAAGAATATCTCTCATTTTAATTTATTTAAAACATTATCATAGTTTTTCTGCTAGTTCTGCTAGTTGTTGCTCTTGTTGTTGTTCTTGTTGTTGTACTTGTTGTACTTGTTCTGCTAGTTCTGCTAGTTGTTGTACTTGTTGCAATAATTGTTGTGTTAATCGATGTTGATACTCTAAGTATTCTATTTGCAGAAATGGCATTGCTTGGTATTGTCGAAAGTGTCGGCGTAAGTTATTTATTCGTAGTTGTAATAGGTCTTGCCGTTCTTGTGCTAAAATCAGTCTTTCTTGTAATTGTCGTAAAGCTTGTTCTTGTCGTAGTTGTAAGACTTCTGGTCGTACGGGTAGTAGTGGTTGTACAGGTAGTAGCGGTTGTGCGGGTGGTTGTTGTTGTGATGGCGGTTGTGCGGGTGGTTGTTGTGATGGCGGTTGTGCTGGTGGTTGTTGTGATGGCGGTTGTGCGGGTGGTTGTGCGGGTGGTTGTTGTTGTGATGGCGGTTGTGCGGGTAATCCGTTTATAGGTCTTATCCCGAACCAGTAAACACTAGCTGCTACTACCACCGCAAAAGCTATCTTCC
>BNVG01000241.1 GCA_025997935.1 Synergistales bacterium
TTGATGTGTAAAAGTGATGATCAATTAAGGCGGCGCAGTAAGCATCCACCGGGGTTGGCTGAGGGAAAGGATTGGCGGCTTCGCGGCTTTCGCTAATGCCGATCGTCTGCCCCACGCCACCGCCGAGGGTGTCGTAAACCACGATGGCCGGGGCAAAGGTGCGCGCCGCGCCGCCCGCCGCCTGCTCCTCCAGCGTCTCCCGCGTCCAGGGGAGCGTGAGAAGAAGCCGCTCGCCGACGAAACGCGGATTTTTAACCGAAAGCGTCACGCGCCCGATCACTGTGCCGAGTCTCATAAAAATGCTCCTCCTTTCGGATCGATAATTCCGCCAACGCTCCACCGCGCCGGGCTGTGGCAATCGCCGCCAACGATCTCCCGCGCAGCCCCGCCATCGCTGGAAAGCAGCACACGCTGCCCCAACCCCGCGCCCAGCGAATCGATAACAATCTGCGGCGGCACATCCGCACTTTCCGGCACAGCAATCAGCAGCCGCTGCCCGTTGAAGCTCGGATGCTTCACAGTGGCGGTAACGTGGCCGTGGATAATGGCGGTGCGCATAGGATAATTGTTAATTTTTACCAGAGATCTGAGCCATATTTTTCGACCCACTCTTTTTCGGCCTTCTCCCTCGAAAAAGCATTGCGTTCTTCACGTGTTTTGAAACTCCTGGCCGCAAGGACGCCCACATATTGTTTGGTCTGCACTTCCGTTCGGAAATAACTGCCGCTTCCGTGCGTATCCTTGCCATCATAGTCGAGACTAGTAGAAGCGAGCACAAACAGGAGATAGCCTTTATTTCCAAAGGCTGCTTCCTGGATGAAAAACCCCGAAGTTTTTCCCCAAGTAGAAGGGCCATTACGGTTGACGCATTGACCATCGACCAAAAGCAAGGTTCTGCCGTCTTTGTCCCAGAGAAACTGCCCCTGAATGCGAGGCGTTGTTTCCTGCTTGCCGTATAAGCAAATATCGTCCCCCGCTGGTTGCCCCTTAAAAAAATTCAGCGTGGTAATCACATAATACGGCTCATTTTTAGGCAGGATAAATTCAAAGCCGACAGATTGGAGATCAAACCACTTGCACAAGGCGGCCTCCAGTGTCGGTTTAATAAAAGGAACAGGCTCGATCTTGCCCGGGCAGGGAGGAAGGGGAAATCCTGCGGGCTGCTCAGGCTGCTCAGGCTGCCACAGAGTCGCGACATACAAACTCACACCTGCCACCACGGACGCCAGAAAAAGGACGCTGAAAGCAATGGAAGTGGTGGTTTTCATAATCTAAAAATGGCGTATTTGTGGATTGAGCATCTAAAACATATTCAAATTCTCCACCATTACGCATCTTCTTGAGCGCGTAAATGTCATTGGCGTGGTCACTCCTTCTCCCGTTGGCGTGGCGATGCTGAAGCTTAGGAAACCTTCGCCGCCTAGGCCTAGGCCGGTCATCGAGGGGCCGTTTTTGATGAAGAGGGTGGTGTCGATTTCCTGCGCCATTTTGGTGAGGTTGCTGATGTTTTGCGAGTGCATGATGCCGGTGTGTTTGTAGCCGTGTTCGGTACGGATGGCGGCGGCGATGGCGGTGCTCACGTCGGGGACGCGGACGATGGGCAGGAAGGGCATCATTTGTTCTTCTT
>BNVG01000242.1 GCA_025997935.1 Synergistales bacterium
TACGAAGAAGATTCTCCGGTCATACCGGACACGGAGTACGACGCGTTGTTGCGCGAGCTTACGGAGTTGGAGCGCGCTCACCCGGAATACGCGCGCCCCGACTCGCCTACGCGGCGCGTCGGGGGAGCCGTCCTAAACAGCTTCGCCAAGATAAAGCACGAGCAACCCATGCTGTCGCTCGATAACGTCTTTGACGAGGGGGAGCTCAGGGCTTTTGCGGCGCGCCTGTCTTTGGAAAAACCGTCGTTTGTATGTGAAATGAAAATAGACGGGCTTGCGGTCTCCGTCGTCTATGAGGACGGTGTTTTTGTGAGGGGGGTCACGCGCGGGGACGGAAAAGTCGGCGAGGACGTCAGTGAAAATATCAGGACGCTCAAAAATTTGCCCATGAAGCTCAAAGGCGACGCGGCGGAGTTTGCCGGACGCGTCGAGCTTCGCGGCGAGGTCATAATGACGCGGGAGCAGTTCGCCGCGCTTAACAAGGCGCGGGAAGAAAACGAGGAGCCGCTCTTCGCCAATCCGCGCAACGCCGCGGCGGGAAGCCTTCGCCAGCTTGACTCCCGCGTTACGGCTGCTCGCGGGCTCTCGGCCTTTTTGTATTATATCGTGGACGCAAGAGAGCGTGGCGTGACGACCCAAAGCGAAGCGTTGCGGCTTCTTAAAAAATGGGGCTTGCCTGTTCAGAGCGCGTGGGAGGTATGCTCGCTTGACGAGGCCGTCGCCTTTATCGAAACCTGGAGAGATAAGCGGCGCGAGCTTGATTACGCCACGGACGGGGTTGTCTTGAAGCTCGACGATATAAACTTTTGGGAGGAGCTTGGCGCGACGTCTCACGCCCCGCGCTGGGCCATAGCGTATAAATATCCCCCCGAAACGGTCTATACCCGCGTACTTGGCATCGAAGTATCAGTTGGGCGCACGGGGGCGCTGACGCCCGTGGCCAACCTTGAGCCCGCGCAAGTCGGAGGCACGACGGTCTCCCGCGCGTCGCTTCACAACGAGGACGAGGTTCATCGCAAGGACGTTCGCGTAGGCGACCGCGTAAAAATCCATAAAGCCGCCGAAATCATTCCCGAAATTATCGAGGTGGACAAAAGCGCCAGAACGGGCGCGGAAGTTCCTTTTGAAATGCCATGTCTTTGCCCCGCCTGCGACTCGCCGGTTGTGAGACTGCCGGGCGAGGTCGTCCTGCGCTGCTCAAACCGCGCGTCCTGCCCGGCGCAGTTAAAAGAAGGCTTGCGCTATTTCGCATCCCGCGCCTGCATGGACATACGCGGCCTTGGAGACAAGCTGGCCGAACAACTGATAGAGAGCAGGCTTGTCCAAAACTTAGCCGACGTTTACGCGCTCGACATGGATAAACTCCTCACGCTTGACCGCATGGCGGAGAAGTCAGCGCAAAACCTGCTCACGTCTTTGGAAAATTCAAAAAAACGCGACGCCTCCGCTCTCTTGGCGGCTCTTGGCATCAGGCTTGTCGGCAGGCGCGCCGCCGAGCTTTTGGTAGAAAATTTCGGCTCCGTCGACGCTATGAGACGCGCCACGGAAGAGGAGTTATCGGGCGTAGACGGCATAGGCGGTGAAATCGCCTCGTCGGTGGCGGCGTTTTTCCGCGTCGCAACAAAT
>BNVG01000243.1 GCA_025997935.1 Synergistales bacterium
AGGCGGCCGCCTTTTTTGAATTGAGTTAACCCAATAATCAGCGCCACTTGCACGAGCGGCGCGGAATGAAGGACTGACAATGGCGGATATATCCAACCTCAACGTGCATGTTAATCAAAATCAAATCGGACAAAATCAGGTCGGCCGAAACCCGCTCGACGCCGGTACGATTCAATCCGGACAAAACGCCGCCCAAAGCGCGCAGACCGGAGAACAAAAACAGCAGGGCTTTCGATCCGGGACCCTCGTAGAAGGTCGCGTTCTCTCACAAAACGCCGACGGAACTTATACGGTGCGCCTTGAAGGCCAAGGCGGACAACCGGCGCAGGTGATGAACGCGCGCGCCACGATAAACCTCTTGGTAGGCGAGAACTTTCGTGCCGTATGGGATTCCTCTGGCGAAATCCCAGTGCTCAGGCTCTCTCAGAACGAGCTTTCTCTTCTGGCCAGAATGCCGGCAGGCGACAGAGAGCTGGCCACTTCGCTTTTGTCTCGCGGGATGCCGCTCTCGGGCGAGGTTATAGGGGCGATTCGGGAGTCGTGGAGGCGCATGGGAGGAAAAACGGAGCAGCTGTCTTCGCTTCTTGAGCTTTGGGCCCGCGATATACCCATGACGTCCGAAAACGTCCAGACTCTTGCGTGGTATATGAGCCTCACCGGCGCGGACGTGAACGCCATATGGGCCCGCATAAGGGCGAAGCTGAAAGAGCGGCTCGGCAAGGGCGAAAACCCCGTAGATATTCTAAAGGATCTAAAAGAAGGGGATGAGGAGATAGCTCTTTTTTTGAAGGGGCATTCGCTTCTTCTCCGCTCGCCGCGCGACGACGTCAACCCCGCTCTCCTTGGAGGGCCTGTGTGGCCTAACGACGACCCGTCTCACGTCATGGCCCGCGTTTTTGTGGGGATGGTTCGCGAGGACGGCGACAGACGTTACTGGCAGATGGGATTTACCGTCGAGGGCGCGCGCCTCGGTTTTATCGGGGGAGACGTGGAAAGCGACGGGCGTTCTTACAACCTCAATCTGTACGCGGAGCGCCGCGATACGTGCGACCTTCTAAAGCACAAACGCCACGCTATTCGCAAAGAATTGGAGGACGTCCCTCTGGTGTTGCAGTTTGTGGGCATATCTCAGGCCGTCTCGGGGGCTATGCGCGAGCAGCTTCTGTCCGGCAGGGGCATGGACATTACGGTATAGTCAGGATATAATGAATTATTTCACAATTTACGTAGGCGTGACCTGAGATGATAGTGGTGATAGTATAATGCGTGAAAAAGGGCAGGGCGCTGAGCAAAAGCGCGACAAGGCTGTGGCCGTTAGCTACGACAAGGCGAACGACGACGCCCCTGTCGTAGTAGCGAAGGGCGAGGGCTTTGTCGCACGCCGTATAATCGAGGTCGCTCAGGCCGCCAATGTCCCCATTGTCGAGGACGCGGCGCTTGTTTCGGCGCTGTTGTCTCTCGAGCTCGGGCAGGAGATACCGATAGAGCTTTACGAGGCCGTCGCGCGCATTCTCTCCTGGATTTACAGGCTTGAAAAGGGAGAACAGCCCTGAGCGCGCCTATCGCGCCTTCGCACATCAGGCTCGGACGCGGCGCGGAGGACGCGGCATACTCGTATATT
>BNVG01000244.1 GCA_025997935.1 Synergistales bacterium
CATTCGTCGAGAAGCGCGTCCCGCAGGTTTATGTGGTTCTGGCCCCCTCTGCCCTCAAAAAGAAAAAAAATAACGCGCCGCGTTCCTCCCGCTCTGAGCTCTGACGATATAGTAGCCGACCTCATGCGAGGATCGTCGCTCTTTGTTTTTGTCACGCTCGCCGACTTGGAAGAAGACAATCATTTATCCCCTTCATCTTTGATAAATCAAACCGCGCAAATAGCCGAATCGGCAGGGCGCAAGCGCGCCGACATCGAAGTGGTTCCGGTCGCGTTTTTTTACGACTCGTGGGGAGCGGACGCCGCCTGGGGCAGCGACGTCGACGTATTTATAGGAGAGACTATACCCTTATCCGACCCCTCGCCGGATCCGCAGTTTATCGAAGAGCTCGATACCGCCGAATTATCGGCCCGTATCAGAGACGCCCTTCTGGAAATGACCGGGGATAACCGTTTTTCGCGTATGTCGCCGTTTAAGGCGCGCCAGATGGCTCACTTGGCCTCCACGGACGGACGCGCGTCCTACGCTCTCTCTTTGAGCGTCCTCTCCCAGTTGCCCGAGCATTCGCCGCTCGTCGGTATGTGGGATGTTTTTTGCGGGCGCTGTGAGGATTTGGGCGTGTGGAGGGTCAACGATTTTCCGGTTTTTACGACCTCACGCCCCGCGTCTTTGATTGTCGAGACCGTATTGAGCGCCGTTCCCGCGGCGGCCGATTTTATTCTCAATATAGGGGCGTTCATTTTTGTGTTCGCGCGGTTGTTTTTTATGAAGGACAGAGACACGGACAGAAGAAGGCGCAAACGTTCCGCCTCCTTTGCCGCGGCTATCGTCCCCTGGACGGTTTTGCTGTGGGCTTATTTTTGCGCGTCCGGGCTGCCGTGGTTGATTTTGCCGCATTTTTTGATTACCCTGAGCGGCGGATATTGCGCCAGACTGTTTCGTGTGGGATGCGCGCAAGTCGTAAACAGCGTGCGGTATCCAGAGCTACGCGGAATGTACGAACGTCTGCGCGAGGAACTGCTCGGCGTGATTTACTAAAGAAGAGAGTTAGGAGGTGGTTTTTACGGGTAAAACTTTGGTCGAAATGCGCGGCGTGACCAAGAGATTTTCCGGGGTGACCGCAAATAAAGCGGTCGATTTTTCGGTGGAAGCGGGTGAAGTTCACGCGTTGCTGGGCGAGAACGGCGCCGGCAAATCGACGTTGATGAATATACTCTACGGCCTGTACAGGCCGGACGAGGGAGAGATTTTTGTAGACGGCGCGCCGGTAGTCTTCCGTTCTCCCGCCGACGCCATAGCGGCTGGCATAGGCATGGTACATCAGCATTTTATGCTCGTCCAGACCCAGACCGTCTGGGAAAACATGATTTTGGGCATGAAGGACATCCCGTTCTTTTTGCCCGAGGCCGAAATTCAGAAAAAAATCGCCTCCATTTCGGAGCGTTACGGGCTTCTGATAGACCCAGGGGCGAAGATAGAACAGCTTTCCGTTGGGGAACAGCAGCGGGTCGCGATTATGCGTATGCTATACAGGGACGCCCGCGTGTTCATCTTAGACGAGCCGACGTCCGTTCTTACGCCTCAGGAGTCAGACCGTCTGTTTGA
>BNVG01000245.1 GCA_025997935.1 Synergistales bacterium
CCATTCGCGTTTCCCTTCAATAACGTCCTTCGCGTAAGGGAGGCCCTTAAATTACAGGCTCTGCCCTACGCCTCCGGAGGGGATATTGAGCTTTTTCCGTCCGTCGTCGAAAAAACGTCGCGCAGTAGCGGCGGCGTGGTGTGGTTTATCCCGCGCGCGGAGCTTGACGCGGCGGCGCGGGTGATTACGACGGAAGGCGAGAACGGCGGGCGTATCGAAACAAAAGTTTGGCCCGCGCCCTTGGCCCTCGCCTCCAAGGTGAGCGGCGAGGGGCTGACCGTTTGGGCTGACGAACGCAATATCTGTTCTATTTTGTGGCGCGGCGGCGTCCCGGCCCTTTATCGATGGAAGCCGCGAACTAATATCGAGGCCGTCAGGGATGAGGAAAAATGGTTTCGCTCTTACTGCGCGTCCAAGGCCGAAGACATCGGGGAGGTTTTTGTTTTTGACGCCGCCCTCCCAAGTGAGGCGGCGCTACTGTCGCTGGCCGAGATAATCAAAGCGAGCGTTTCGCTTTATCCCTGGATAGACGATGTGAATTTATCGCTGGGGGCGTTGGACAGCGCCCTGACGCTGGAGCAGACCGTTCACAGACTCTCGGGCGCGGCCTGCTGGCTTCTCGTGATGGGGCTTTTTGTCTTAGCCGGAAACGGCCTGCGCTGGTATGAGGCGCGGCGCGGCATCGACAATATAAGAGACAAATCCTCAGAGGTTTACCGCTCCGTATTCGACCCGTCGAGGACGGGGCGAATACCCGACCCTCTCGGTTTAGCGCGCTCCAAAATAGCGGAGCTCAAGGGCGAGGATGTGGCGGGACGATCGATAAACCAAGTTTTTGACGAGCTTGGGGGTATCTTCGAGCAAAATCCGAGCATGGACGTCACGATAGACTCCGTGCGGTTCACTCTCGAGGGCGTGGATTATACGGGCTCTACTTCCGACGCCGGGACGCCGCAGGAGTTTCAGAACGCCTGGGCGGACATAGCCGGCAACGCCATGCTTCAAAACGTGCAAAACGCGCCGGGCGTCGGTTATCGTTTCGATTTGACCGTAAAATGGTGAGGTTATGATATTATGAAATTTGATTTGAATAAAATACGTTCCGTCTTGCGCGGAGAGGTCAACGGCTCGGTTCGTTTTCTTGTTTTGGCGTTCGCGGCGGCTTTTGTATGGGTGGCCTCGTGGTATCTCTCCGGGATGTACGCCAGCGCGGCGTCGAGCTTTGCGCTTCAGCAAGAGCGTTACAGCGTCCTGAGCCTTTTGGCCGCCGAGTACAAGGCGGTTGCGCCGTCTGCGGTAGCCGCAAATTCAGCTCGGCGAACAGACGCTATGGCCGCGTTCACGCAGGTGTCCATTGAGGTCAACCTGGGGGTTCGGGTCAGCAGGATCGTTCCGTCGCCCGACAGAAGACGCTGTTCTGTGGAGATAGGCCGCATTTACGCGGAGGAGCTTACAGAGCTTGTGCGCGGGCTTTCGGAGCGAGGAATGCGGGTCATGAGCGCGCGCCTTAGAGCGTTGCCTGCCGGCTCCGAACGGCTTTTTAGCCTTGAGGCCGACATCGAGGCCATCTCTTGAAAGTAGCGCAAAACCAAAAGAATTA
>BNVG01000246.1 GCA_025997935.1 Synergistales bacterium
CGCCGGGTTATGATCTCGGCGTCGCGTCGTTGGTATTATGGGTTCACAGATGTTATTTTTTCAGTTTTTTCGCTTGTTCTTCTATTGATATAATGCTAATATTTGTCAATAATATTTAGTTTGTCAAAAAGTAGGGGAGGAATCAGTTATGCGACCTGTGTCCTATGTTATAACCAATTTTATCGAGAAGACCATGAACGCGAAAGGTCTGAATCTTTTTGTCACCAGCGACGGAAAATATCTTATTATGGACGACTCTTTCGAGACTATGTATAAGTTTGACCTTACGTTTTCCGACAGCGATTTTTCTTGCCAGATCTTAGCGAGAGAGGGAAACAACCTTAACTTGAAGAAAGCCGTCAACATTCCCTGGACAAACGGCAAGGACATCCGTGATTTTATGGAGTTTGTCCGCAATTTGTAGATGGGCTACATCTGCTTGTTTGTGAAGTGAACGCGCCATTCAAGCTCAGGGCAAAGCCAGGGGTCTCCGCCCGCGGCGATGTATGAGCGTATGTTTTTGGATTGACCGTTTATACAGCTTTTCGCGGCTGGAGTGACGAGGTGCGTCACTCCCAGGGCCGCGAAACTTTTAGCGAGATAAGGCAGACCGGGGCCTTGAAGAAAACATCCCTTTTTTGTTTTGAGAATGTCCGCAGTAGAGGGGAGCCAGCGGTCACGGAGAGCTTCAGGCGTCAGCCATACCCAGTCCGCGCCCTTTGCGCCCTCCGGGAACTCGCTTACCGGAAAACAGTCCGGCGAGCAATGAAGGTCGTCAAATATAGCCAACTTCCAGCCCCAGTCGCGCATCATGGGGACGACCTCACGCTCGTACCCGAGCGCCGCCACTTTGTCCCCGCGCGCGCAGGGCAGTATGGCGTCAAGCGGGAAACCTTCGTGTGGAAATGGCAAGAGGGCGGCGCAAGCGGCGGTTGCGGCGGCGAACTCCTGAGGGAACGGGGACACTATAAGCTCGGCCAACTGAAACAGCGAGGCGTTCATAATTGAGCTTGTGTGGCTTTCTCGCGACAGATGGGCTTCTTTACGCGAGTTCGGCACACAGCCTATGCCCCATCGTCCGTCGGGCGTTGACAGAAAGCTGGAATGCCACCCCAAAACTAAGTTTTTTACCGCGGCGTCTCTTTCGTTTCGCGCCGCGTTTATAACGTCCTCGTAAAACCCCATCGAAACATCACCTGTCCGTATTTCAGTATTTTCTATTATTATATTTCAGGAGAGATAATATTACATGAAAATAATTTTTGGAACTAAAAAGGCGCGTTTTGCGCTGTTGTTATGTGTTGTGATCTTACTGTCGTTTACCTTACCCACGAACTCGCTCGCCGCGCAGGCCGTTGTGCGGCGCGACGCGTTTTTGTCACAGCTTCTGTCGGCGCGTGGGTTCGAGACGCAAAATAACGCGCGGGCCAACGCTCTGTTTATCTTAAAAACATACGCTCATACATCGCCGGGTTATGATCTCGGCGTCGCGTCGTTGGTATTATGGGTTCACAGATGTTATTTTTTCAGTTTTTTCGCTTGTTCTTCTATTGATATAATGCTAATATTTGTCAATAATATTTAGTTTGTCAA
>BNVG01000247.1 GCA_025997935.1 Synergistales bacterium
CCGGTCGTACAGGACAGGATAGCGGGCGGCAACGCGCATATTTCGGGCCGTTTCACGCTCGACGAGGCCACGCGCCTGTCCATTATGGGCAAAATTGTGGTCAAAGTCGTGTTTATCGTTCTGGAGATGGTCTGATTGATAGAGGCGTTCACAAGCTCAGTTATACCCACCTTGCTCAAGTTGCCCCAGTTTTCGCGGATGCGGTCTAAGATGATTATCGTGTTGTTTATCGAGTAGCCGATTATGGTCAATATAGCCGCTATGAACGACGACGATATTTCCATCTGCGTCAGGCTGAAGAACCCGAGAGCCAACACGGCGTCGTGGAGCAACGGGACGACGCTGACCACGGCGAAACGGAACTGAAAGCGCACCGTTATGTAGACGAGCATGGCGGCAAGCGCGGCCAAGAGGCCTATAACAGCTTGGTTGCGAAGCTCCTGTCCTACAACGGGGCCTACTTTCTCAAACCCCACAACTCTCATACCGGCGAAGCGGTCTGCCAGGGTCTTGATAACTTGCACACGGCTACCTTCCGTGTCCTCGTTTGTGCGGATAATAATTCCGTTTTCGCCGAAATCCTGAATCATGGCTTCTTTAGCCACCACGGACGATATTGCCTCGCGCACATCGGCCACGTCCGGGCGTGTGCCAAACTCCACCTGCACGACGTTACCGCCAGTGAAGTCTATACCGAGGTTGAGCCCGCGGAACAAGACAAGCCCTATGCTCAAAATGAAAAGCGCTAAGCTCAGGAGCATGGCGGGGTTACGCCATTTTATAAATTGTATGTTCAAACGCATATTCATTACCCCCTAACCACGCTTGAGAACGGGCTTTTGACGCCCGATAAAAAGTTGCAAAATCGCGCGCGTCACCACAACGTTAGAGAAAACGCTTGTCACGAGGCCGATAGAAAGCGTAACGCCAAACCCGCGCACGGGGCCCGTCCCAAAGAAAAACAGAACGACAGCCGCTATTAGCGTAGTGATGTTGGAGTCGAGAATCGTGACCAAGGCCTTACGAAAACCGGCGTCAAGCGCGGCCATAGGTGTTTTTCCGGCTCGCTGTTCTTCTTTTATACGCTCGTAGATAAGTACGTTGCCGTCAACCGCCATGCCGAGAGTCAATATAATTCCGGCGATACCGGGCATGGTCAGCGTGGCGTTGAACGCTATAAGTCCGGCGAAAATAAGCAACACCGTCACGGCCAAGGCCAAATCTGCCGCTAAGCCGCGGAACCGATAGTAAACTATCATGAACACGAGAACCATGACGGAACCAAACAGCCCCGCCTCCATTCCCCGACGGATGGAGTCAGCTCCGAGGCTCGGCCCTACCGAGCGGTTTTCGGCGACTTCAACCTCAAGAGGTAGCGAGCCGGCCCGGAGCATAATGGACAGGCGCGTGGCCTCGTCGAGCGTGAAACGGCCCGAAATATGCGCGTTGCCGCCCGCTATCCTGTCCTGTACGACCGGCGCGGATATGGTCACTCCGTCAAGAACTATGGCAAGCTGTTTTCCGACCAAGCGCCCGGTCACGTTTTCAAACGCTATCGCGCCGTCGCTGTTGAATGATATGGACACTCCCA
>BNVG01000248.1 GCA_025997935.1 Synergistales bacterium
CGTTTTCCATTCTGTCGACCGTGTTTGTCGTGGCGCTTCCGTTCTCGGGGCTCGCGACGCTCTGGAGTACCGGGCAGGCCAGCTCTTTGATGCTGCTTTTGCAGCTCGCCACTATACTTTTGTCAAACGCCGCATGGTTAGACGGTACGCGCAACCCGTTTTCGAACCGGTATGTCAGCATGGCGGCGAAACTTTCCCTGTTGTGTCTGCCCATATATATGACGCTTTGTCTCTACTCGCTGGGCGTTCGCGTTCAGCAGTACGGGTGGAGCGTCGACCGCATACACGCGGCGTTTTTTGTGATTACGGTGGGGATTTGGGGATTAGGGTACGCCGGAAGCGTGCTTTTGCGGCAGTGGCCGAGCGCGCTCGGGCGGGTCAACACAGCCGCCGCCGTTATCCTTGTCGTTTTGGTGACGGCGATGAACTCCCCCGTTCTCGACCCTTACAGGCTGTCGGCCAACAATCAGACAGACAGATTGCTCGGCGGAATGACGCACCCCGACAATTTTGATTTTCTCTATCTGCGTTTCAATCTCGGGCGGTACGGCAGCAACGCCATAACGAGACTAAAGAGCGCGAACAATGAAGCCATAAGCGAGCCTCTCGCCGAGGCCCTCGCGAGCAACGAAAAAGAGTATAGCCTGAACGTACAAAACGGCGTCTTGTCCGATAAACGCCGAAGGGCCATTCTGGCTGAGGCGCGCGTAGACAAAACTCAACCGCTCGACGCGCGCGTCATTGATTCTCTGACGCGGCAGTGGTACACGCCTCCGTTTTTCCCGCTTCACGGCGTGAAGCAAAGCGCGGAGCTTTCCTTTGTCCTCAAAAAAATAAGCCGCCAAAATAACGACGACAATAAAGAGCTTCTTCTTATAAAGGGCGGCGTCGTCTTGGCGCTGGATGTGTCATTTAAGGCGTCCTCCGACGTTCGCGCGCTGGGTGCGGTATATGGCGTAAAAGAGGCTCCTGAAAGCGCGGAGGATTTTCAAATCGCGGAGCCGCTGTTCAATGACATAGAGATAGGCGGAAAACGCTATCAGGTTCTGACGCCGTGAGCTTTACATATCCCAGACCGATATGCCGCAAGCGGCGTCGGTAAGGGGGCGGGGGCGGTCGGTCAGACAAACGAGCGAGCCGTAGGACAGATTAGGTATTTTCGAGAAGGCGGCGACGTCGTTTTTGGATGGGTTTGAGGTTTTTTTAATTTCCACGGGATACAGCTCGCCGTTTCGCTCTATGAGCAAGTCTATCTCCACGCCCGCCTGATCGCGATAGTAGTAAAAAGACGGGTCGAGGCCGTTATGGCGATACGACTTGATTATCTCCGTTATGACGAAAGTCTCGAAAAAACTTCCGCTCATCGCGCCCATAGATAGCGTTTGGGGGGTCTCCCATCCCGTCAGATAGGCGCACAGCCCGGTATCCGCAAAAAATATTTTGGGTTTTTTCACCACGCGCTTTGTTATGTTTTTGAAATACGGCCTCAAAAGATACACAATGCCCGAGGTTTCCAGAATAGCTAACCATGCCTTCGCGGTGTTGGGCGCTATGCCTACGTCGCGTGATATGTCAGCGAAATTAAGC
>BNVG01000249.1 GCA_025997935.1 Synergistales bacterium
TCATCTTGCGTAATGCGTAGAAAATAGCTTGGACAGTACAATCAAAGAGTTCTGCGAGTTCATAAAGATAACTATCCGGCTTCTCCTCAAGAGCCTTTTTTAATTCGTCTTTGTCGATCTTTCTCTTGCTCTCGCAAACCTTTTTGTCCTCAAGCGAGCCTGTTGTTTCGAGCAGTTCTTTCCAGCGATAATATCGCCCACTGTCTATTCCAAAGGCTTCATTGAGTTCTTTGAATGTGTGTCCGCTGTCTTTATACGCTATAGCTTGTTTCCTGAATTTTTTATCGTATGTCATGCTTATGTTATCGGTGTTGTTTTAGATTTACTTAAATTAAATGACTATATCTCAGGTTTTGTTTGGGTGGATTCCGGGGCTCGGAAATATGCTCAACGCTACTACGGCGGCAGGCATTACCGAAGCGTTAGGGTGGGCAGCTGTTGCACATTTTATTGCCACCATAAAATCCGAGGAAACTGAGGGTAAAAAACGCGGGTATGATCGTGCTGCTAAAGAGTTTGTACCGATAGTGGAAAAATTAGAAAAAGATTATGACGAGCTTGCCAAAAATATTCAGGAAGAAAAACATTCTTACAATAAAGTAATAGATGACTTAATAGATCAATTATCAAATTTTAAATCTGAAAAAGACAGACTGCTACAGAAGCGAAACTCCATCTGTCAAACACTGGGTGTCTCAGAGTCTTTTTGGGGTGGTGGGGCGTCTTTTGCCGGAGCTACTGGAGGATTTTCGGGTAGTTATGCATGGGATTTGCTGATGGGCGCAAAAATAAACAGGCAGAAAGCCGCTGAAATGGCAGGATACGAGGAAGCGAGAACTAAGATATTTTTGCCGAAAATCGCAGCCATGAAAGAAAAATTAGAAAAACTGAAGCAGGATGCCAGCCAAAAAATTAAGGAATATATTGATTTGATACAGACAATTCTGTCGGAAATCGAGCAAACGCAAGCAGAGATTGTTGCGCTTACAATTTTAGGATAGTAGGTGGCATAATGTCTATTGAAGAAATCAGGATGCGTAAAAACCAAATAAACGCAGACGTAGACAAAATAATGTCGGAGGCGTTAGCTGGTCGTGACGAGGCAAAGCGAGTAGCGGGTATTATGCATAATACCCGCGATATACTGAACGATCTGGACTCTGAATTTGAAAGACAAACAAGCCTGAATTGGCTTGATGTGAAATTTCTTTTCTTGGCCGTCGCATTGCAATGTGCAAGACAATATATATTGACTAATGACGCGTTCAGACTTACTTCAACGGAAGGAGACAATTTAGTCAAAAGAGTAGTACCAAAAAATTGGCAAGATATCCTGATCTCCTCCGTTCCTTATGATGCCACAACAAGAGCTAACCCAGATATGGAATCTACCGGACTTAGTGGTTTTACGCATAGGTATCGCACTTTAGGTCACGACCCAATAATGGGATGGATATTTGGACCAATGAATATCTTATCTGAGTTCATTGACAAAATCTAATCTTGTTGAATCGTATTCCGTAAAAGATAT
>BNVG01000250.1 GCA_025997935.1 Synergistales bacterium
CGGAAATATCGCTGTACGGCATTTCGGCTTTGAGTAGCTCTATGGTTTTTTCGGTAGTCTCGGAAAGCGGCTTCGAGCCGAAAAGAAACTCGCTCGCCGCCGTCACGCTCACCACCGTATCCGCGCCTCTTTGACCAAGAACACCCCGCTCTCAAAAAGCTCCAAAGATTCGTCAAACGGCAAACTTCTGTCTTCAAGTTTGCGGAGCGTCTCGTCGAGGCGTTCCATTTTGTCGCTGAAACTTTCGGTTTTGTCCGCCGTTTTTTCTTTAAGGGCTTTTGACATTTTGTTTTTCTCCCCAAGGTTAAAATTTACAAGTCGGATTTTACAACTTGCATTTGGTTTAATATATCCGAAAAAATCCTTAGATTTTCATACCGTAAAACTCCCGGTCGACTTGAACGCTTTTCAAAATTGTAATACTATATTCGAATCGGCGCGATAAAAAAATAAAATGACGGAGGTTTTAAGCTAATGGACGCGTATGAGACTTTGCAAGAGCGGGGCATGGTGGAGTGGTGCAGTTCGCCGGATAGGCTTCGCGAGGTTATGAAAAATGAAATGACCACAATATATATAGGCTTCGACCCGACGGCGGACAGCCTGCACGTTGGGCACCTCATCCCCATTATGGCCTTGGCCTGGATTCAGCGCTGTGGGCATCGCCCCATAGCCTTGGCCGGAGGCGGCACGGGGCTCATAGGCGACCCTTCCGGCAAATCCAAGGAGCGAAATCTCATCACGGTCGACGCGATAAGCAAGAACATCGAGGGTGTGCGTCCGCAACTCGCGCATTTCTTAGACTTTGACTGCGGCGTCAACTCCGCCATTTTGGTCAACAATTACGACTGGCTGTCTAAATTCTCGTTCTTGGACGTCCTGCACGACGTGGGTAAACATTTCTCGGTCAACACGCTCGTAAACCGCGAATACGTCAGGAGCAGATTGGAAGACCCCGACAAGAGCATATCTTACACGGAGTTTTCGTACGTTTTGCTTCAGTCTATGGATTTCAAATATTTTTATGACACGTACGGCTGCCGTCTGCAGATGGGTGGCAACGACCAGCAGGGCAACCTCATAGCCGGGATAGACTACGTCCGAAAAACCTCGGGCGGGGAGGTGTTCGGCCTGACCCAGCCGCTATTGCTCACGGCCTCGGGCACGAAGTTCGGCAAGACGGAGGCCGGAGCGGTCTGGCTCGACGCGCGCCGCACCACGCCCTACCAGTTCTATCAGTTCTGGATAAACACGGACGACCGCGACGTAGAGAGGCTTCTGAAGCTCTTCACGTTTTTGCCGTTGCCCGAGATAGGCGCGGTCATGGCGGAACACGAAAAGAACCCGGCGGCTCGGACGGCTCAGCGCTGTTTAGCCTCCGAGGTAACGACGATAGTGCACGGCGCGGATACGGTGGTGAGCGTGACGGCGGCGAGCGAGTTTCTTTTCGGCTCGAAGCCGCTTTCCGAGACTACCGAAAAAACCATAGAGCTACTCAAAGCCGAAATGCCGTACAGCGATATTTCCG
>BNVG01000251.1 GCA_025997935.1 Synergistales bacterium
TGTGCCGAGTATCTTTTCCGTGACAATCAGAGGTTCGACGCCACTATCGCTGATATACGCCATATCTCCGTCGCCAAGCTGGAAAGCGAATACAAAAGACGGCGTTATCAATAGGCCAAGCAATGTCGTACCATACTGACCGTAAATGGCCGCAAGGTCAGGTTCGCCTTTTCCATTCAGACGTTGTTCACGTCCATTGTCCTCATGCTCTTTCAGCACTTTTCGCTTCCATTCCTTGTCAATCTCTTGCGCGATTTTTGTGTCGCCCTCACGATTGAGAAAAGTAAGCAAGGCTTCCATATCACTCTCGTACTGCGAGCAGTAGACAGACATAATTTCGCGAAAGGTTCGCGCCGCAAATCTGGAGCCGGTCTTGCTGTACGGACACGAATTGCTTCCATGACCATCTGCGACAGCCAAGCTTACCTGACCCCCCGGAAAGCGTTTCCAACTTAAACTATCCTGACACTCCTTGCCCGAACGTTTATGCGAGAATCCCTGTACGCTTACGCCAAATGGATTTTGCGCCATACGCAACGCCTCCTAACCTACCAAACGTCACTATCTTTTATATCGTTCGGATTTGGAATATTATTCATATCCAGGATAAGAGGCGCAGTCAATCCTCCCTCCGACACAGTCTCAGGCGCGACCGCGCGGCTGGCCGGAGCGGAAACCATAGAAGCCGCCGTGGACGCCCACTTGATCATCTTCACAAGCGCCGTGGGGTTGTTAGCCTGCAATACAAGCTCCTTATTGCCCGTAAATTCCTGCAATACGGATTTGTCCGCATCCTGCCCTATGGCAATAGCTATCCTGACGGCCTTCTTGCCCCAAGGGAGTTGAAGCAGCTTATTCAGAAATTGCGCATAGTTATCCGTGGGTTGCCCATCCGAAAGCAGAACCAACACAGGCGGCAAAGCTCTATCCGTCATGGGCGGTATTGTAAGCTGCGCGGCGAGAAGTTCAAACGCCTTGCCCAAATCAGTTACGCCCTCCGCGCTCAAGTCATCCCAAGCGAAATCATCCATCTTGACCGGCGTGGCCGTGACCCATGACGCCCCTGTCGAAAATTTCAACGTTCGAATCAACAACTGCGCGTTAGGGTTGTTTCTCGCGGCATCTTTCATTTCCGGGATTGTGGATTGTATAGCGTGGTTTACCGACCCAATCTTCTCGCCGAACATAGAGCCTGAGCAGTCCACAATCCAAAAGAAATGCAACGGCCTGCTGGCGAGTTCGCCGCCTGGTCTTTTTAGTTCCGTCATTCTACATACACTCCTTCACGTTACTCTGCTTTCTTACATGTTATACCGCGCTCTCGCGCATATCGTAGCGCGTATGAGCCGGCGTTACAATAAATTGTCAATGCTTTACAACCACCAAAGGCATCATAGCCAATGGACTGCACACTACTTGGAATTGTGATACTTGCCAGTGCCGAACACATAGCAAAAGCCGATTCGCCAATAGTCTGTACACTGTCCGAAATTATGACGCTTGTCAATGCCGAACACCCCAAAAAG
>BNVG01000252.1 GCA_025997935.1 Synergistales bacterium
AGCGCAAGTCAATGTCCGCGGCGGTCTCCACATGAAATTGTCGCCACATTGCGACGATTTTTTCGTATTTGTCCAGTATGCTCACCTCTATGCGGAGCCCCTGAGAGGCTCCGCTAAAAAATTACCCGTTTATCTAAAGTCACTCCGCAGGCACAACATCAAGCGGTATCGCAAGCTCATCTGCGGGCTTGACGTCTTCTGCGCTCGGCGGGGCCTGAACCGTCGGGGCGGGGAGGATGTAGTCGTCTCTGTCCGCCGCCAAAAGCGGCATGGAGAGCATCATATCCTTATCGAAGCCCGGTTTCAGCTCTTTTTCTATGGTCTTCTCGACATCTTCCCCAAACTCGTCCATAACCTCGACTTTGAGCTTGAAGGACGGCCCGATCACTGTCGACAGGTCGCGATCTCTCGGCATTAGCTCGACTGGCTCTTTGTTGGCGACCGTCACCCTCACGAACTTCAAAGCCCTGAAACTTTGACCGTCTACCTCTATGGTCTTGTTGTCTAAGAACACCTTATGCTCGCGCCCTATATAGAACAGCCCTACCGAGACGAGCAGGACGACGACAAGGGCCGCGACGCGTTCCTTAAAACTTCTCATCACGCCGCCTCCTTCTTGTCCGGCGCGCCTCTGAGGCTTCTGCGCGCGTTCATTATCGCGTTTTGGCGTTTCCACGCGTGGAGGACGAGGGCCACGGCGATTATTCCGTAGGATACGAACACCCTGAAAAACTCCCCTATCTGCGCCTGCCCCATGAGGTTTTTGCCCGCCATAGGAGCCACTATGAACATCAAATGGAACAATATGACGCCCAAAAACACGTTGCCTATGGACGCGCGCGTCACGCTCGCCCCGCCTATGAGGAGCGCCGCTATCGAGAACATACCGGCCTGGTCGTGGCTGTTGTACGTGTTGAGAGTCCCCATGTTTTGCAGATAGATTATCTGCCCGTAGCAAGCCAGAACGGTCGAGATAACGATTGCGATTATGCGCGTCTTGTCAACCGGGATACCGGCGGAGTCCGAGACGGCCCTGTCCTGCCCGATGGCTCTCATGTCCTGCCCGAGCTTCGTTTTGCGGAACCAAATAACGAAGAAGCAGAAGGCGGCTATGACGAGGTAGGTAGCCACGGGAACGTCTATGTAGCCCAAGTGAAACGCGCCTATGTCGAACGGGCCTAAGCGCAGGGGGAGCAGACGGTCAAGCACTGTCCTTATGCCCATGAGGCTTATGGCGTTGCGTATGCCGTAGCCGCGCGACAGGACGAGCGACGTGTCGGCGATAGGGATGAACCAGCCCATGAAATACAGCACGACAAGCTGATAGAGGCCGTTGATGAAAAAGCCGAGAATATAGCCCGTCACCATCTCCTGTCCCTTGGCGCGATTCAGGACGGCGCCGCACAAAAGGCCGAGAAGGACGGCTATCGGCGTACCCATAATCATAGCCAAAACTATGCCGGGTATCCCGACGATGGCCCAGTCGCAGACGAAGATTAAACCTATCTGCCCGGCCATAG
>BNVG01000253.1 GCA_025997935.1 Synergistales bacterium
CGCCTCGTCTTTGCGCTAAAACTGATTTTTGGCCGGTTGGCATTCCGCGCAGTTTGAGCATTTAACCTCCCCGTTTTTGATTTCCTCCATGCCCCATTCGCGCAGCGCGACAAAGATAGAAAAGAGAGAAATGCCCATTGTATCCAAGCTGTATTCCACGCGCGGAGGAACCTCGGGAAATATCTTGCGCGCTATAAGCCTGTCGCTCTCCATCTCACGTAATTGCTGAGTGAGGACTTTCGCGCTTACGGACGGAATGGGGCATGGAGGAAATCAAAAACGGGGAGGTTAAATGCTCAAACTGCGCGGAATGCCAACCGGCCAAAAATCAGTTTTAGCGCAAAGACGAGGCGGTGTTTATAAAAAAAACCGAGACGCGGCTGTTTTTGGCGTCTCGGCACAGGTTGTAGCCCCTATTTGTTCAGCTTTTCATTTGAACGAGAACGAAAAAGGCTCGTGGTCTTTCAGCTTGAGAAGTGACGCGCGGAAATCCTCGTAGCAAGAGCATATTTTGTCCTCGAACGCGTCCTTCGCCTCGTCTACGCCCAACTTGTCGCTCTCCCAAGACTCCACGACCTTTGCGATGGCGTCCTGAAACTTCCACTTAGGCTTATAGTCAGGCGCGGCCTTTTGGAATTTATCAATAGAGAAGACGGAGCAGTACACTTTTTCGTAGTTCAGGTGTCCCATGAGCTTCTCGTCTATCTCCTTCAGGAGGTCACTTGGGATTCGGTAAATAATCGGCTCTTTGCCTGCTAATTTTCCGATAGCCTGATAGAGGTCTTCCCATATGACAACTTCATCGTTCAGAACCTGAAAATGATCGTTGTACGTGTTTTCGTTGCCGCAGGTCAGTAGAAAGCCGCGCGCCAAGTCCTCGACATAGGTGAATGTCCACGGCGCCACCGTCTCCCCTATCATCACCAAGGGTTTGCCCTCCTTTATACGATGCACGACGTTGTAGTTTTGGCGCAGTGTGCCGAAGTTCCGAGCGCCCGGGCCGAACGTCAGGGACGGGCGGATAATGGTTATAGCCGCGCCGGGCTTCTTCATCTCGCCGAACAGATACTGCTCGAAGGCGGCCTTGTCCTTACCGTAGGCGAAAGTCGTTGTTGTGAGGGGTTTTTCTAAATCCTCGCGCGTCGGCAGGCTCTTGTACGGTTTGTCGTAGGCCGCGACGCTCGACGTGAAGATTAAATGCTGCGCTTTATCTCTGAAAATCTCCACGGTCTGAGCGGCGTCCTTGGGGCCGAAGCAGATCATGTCAATAACGACATCGGGCCTCTCGCCCTTGAGTTTCGCGGCGAAGCCCTCTCTATCCCCGCGCTCATCCTGATAACCACGCCCATTCTGCTGCCCGTAGTCCTCAAGCTCGGCATGGACCCGATACAGTTCTGTCAGCTACTCATAGTCAACCTCGGCATGGGGCTCATCACGCCTCCCGTCGGCGGCACGCTCTTCATCGGAAGCGCCATATCGGGCGTGCCGGTCGAGAAGCTGACCATCTCCATGTTACC
>BNVG01000254.1 GCA_025997935.1 Synergistales bacterium
CACGGTTGCGTAACATTGAATAAGATGTAGCATTTCGTTTGTCAAACGATAGCGGTAATTTGGACTATTCGTTGGCTTGCCATCATCCTCGATAAATGCAGCGTTTCTAAAATGGTGCATGGCTTGCTTGCGGAGGGTTTCTCGACTGTTCTCCGCATAAGCCACACCATAGTTTTCTTTTATATATGCAATAACATCATGGATGCGAATCCACTCGTTTGTGGCATCCGACCATTCATCCGATTCTTTTATATTGGCCATTGCCAAAAGGACAAGGCAACACAAATCAGCTTGCTGTCTTGGTGGCACTTCCAATTCGCTCAATATAGCTTTCGCTTCCTGCAATTTGCTCATAAATGAAACTCCTTAGAATTTGTTCACAACGCTGCTCGGTCATATCCTGAAATCTTATCAACTGTCTACCCATAGCTTCAATGATGTCCAACGGAGGAACAGGCATAGAATTTATTTCTGTAGAGTTGACCTGTGTTGAGCCATTTAGTATCCTATAATAGCCATCGTATAATGTTGAGTTGAAAAGCACATACAGGCCATAGACTATACACTCAGACAATTCCTGTAACCCATCAATGAAGTTTATTTTATTTTGCGTACTAATTGCTTCATATTCAGGGTGACTTTTTGCTAAATATACTCCGCATTGGAGACGGCGGCGTTCTTCCTTAGATGTGAACCTTTTTACAAACAGATAATTTGCATTTTGCTGCAAAAGGCCCGATTTATCCGAAACAACATATTCGTGTTCTTTCCCGATTGGGAAAACCACTTTGCCATCTTGAATATGTTGCGAATAGAATAATGGTACTGCCTGTTCTTCTGCATCATCTCGCAATACTTCTCTATTTCTGAAATCAACAGTCAATCCTGTTTTCATCTTAAGCCCAATACTTGGCAATGTATCTTTCCAACCATTAAGCTGATTGAGCGTTTCTGCCTCCTGTTCGTTAGTTACCAGATATACATACGAATCCTTACCCGAAACAACTACATTATATGGTGCATCAAAAACCGTTTTATCTGAAAAGTCATTGTTATTTTGCGTTGTCGTAATAGTAACACTCTCTGGTTTATAAAGGATTTTTCGCATTTTGATAATAATAGTTTCTTGTAGAACACATTCTTGTTCAAATACTTTGTCGCGGCTTATAAATAGGTGGATATGTTCCAATGCACCGCCACTTAAAAACTTCTGACGGAATCGCTTGAAATATGCGCCCGAAGTCCATGACCGAGGAATGATATACACTAATTCACCATCTGCGGATAGATTAAACATTCCCATTGATGCGAAGAGAAAATACATATTCGGCGCACCATAGCAAACATCGGTCATTGCTTTAGCCTCTGGGGCATCCTTAGCAATCTTCATATACGGAGGATTTCCGATTACCAAATCGTACTTAATGGGATTCGCATTAGCTCCAAGCATCCCATTGTATTCTAACATCTGACCGAGAATGTAGTTTTCAGTTCGCAACTCGTAAA
>BNVG01000255.1 GCA_025997935.1 Synergistales bacterium
TTGCTTTTGCCGTTGGGTGAGGAACTGTTTTGTCAGGATGTTTAACTGTGACCTTGCCTCTCTTCTCCGGGTGTTTGAATTGGTGATGACTGCCTTCTACATTGTTCAATATCCATCCTTCCGATTCGAGTATTGAGATTATTTCTGAAGAGCTATAGATTTTGTTTCTGTTGATCGGCAAATCACTCACCTCCCTCTATTACTTGATAGAAAGATGATAACACGTGTAAAAAACATTTGTCAATATGAGAAATTACAGTAAATGAAAGTGATTCAGCTTTTAGGGAAGCCTCCGTAAGGGAGTCTTTTGGTTTGACCTCTTGACACTTGCCTCCTCGATGACTAAATTGATGGTGAGCAGGGGAGGTAATGACATGATTGACGTTGACTTTGATAAGGTTTTAGCAAACGAGCCGACAGAAGCAGAAATAAGGGCTATGGATACGTTATTAGACTATATAGCAGATCTCGACCTTCCGGCGTCTGATATTATGACGCTTGAGAAGATAACGAAAAGCGTACAGAGCGTCATTCGCGCGGAGTCTTTTTCTAAAGGTTTCGCACTGGGTGCTGGACTGTTGAAAGCAGGGTCTGAGGCGCGAACAGATATGGGGAAAATTATCCATTACCCGACCAAAGAGAGCGAGTAATCCAATGTAGATATTCAAAGGAAAAGGTTACTTGACACCAAATAATCATTATGCTAACATCGCTATTGAGAGGTGATAGCTATGGAGAAGCCGATAAGTATCCCCGTAAGACTTCCTGAGCAAATTGCGCGGCAATTTAAAGCGGCTTGTGCTCTTGAGGGGGTAACGGCGCAATCAATATTGTTTAAGGCAGTTTCGGATTTTTTGGAAAAGCGTAAAGAGAAAGCCGAATAACCGCGTATCTTGGCAGATGACAGTTATCCGGCCCGGCAAAGGGTAAACCCTCTACATACGAAATTATAACATGTAGAGGCCCCCTTTGGTATGGACAAAGGAGGTCTTTTTTTATGAGCGAATATTTCATCAACGGCAAACCTTATTGGTATCACATCTGCCCTTTTTGTTTGAAAAGAGAAGCCGTAATTTTTGGAGAGGGACTTGTGCGGGCATGTCGGTTTTGCGGTGCGCGTTGGGATGAGTGCAACGTGACAGATGGACGGTTCATCGAGCCAAAATGTGATATGCACATGAAAGAATCCCCCATTATGGGCGTGACCCATATCGCTTGGAAGTTTGCGGAAAGCGTGAGCATCGCGGCGAAACAGGAAGTGAAAAAGGAGGAGAAGGTCGTGTCGGAGCCTAAAGCATTACAGGTTTTCAGCTTTGAGGGGAAAGAAACGCGCGTGGTTATGAAGGACGGTTTATAATGGACCCTGAAAATCGGACAAGAATCCCAGGGGGGATTAAGATTGGGAGTGAACAGTCGGAAAAATTATTCTGCTGAGTTAAAGAGTAGTGTAGTTCTGGAAATGCTGAGAGAAGAACTGA
>BNVG01000256.1 GCA_025997935.1 Synergistales bacterium
GGCGGAAGGTGAACCGGGGAGGCGGTGAGCGTCTCGCGCGGCTTTGGCGGTTCGGGGGGCATAACCAAAAAGCCCTCTACATCCCGCACGGCAAATTTTTTGAGCGCGGCTGTCACGGCTTGCGGCGTAAGGACAAGATCGCTCCACCAAAAGTTTTCCGTCCCCGCGATATTATAAAAAAGACGACCCGAATCCTTATCTTCTCCCGTCGCGACCAGAACGGCGCGAGAGTCGTCTATCGCTTTTATCCAGGCCATAGAGCCGCCGAGCCACGGCACCTTGCCGTCATTGCCATATACGCCAAAATCGCGCGCGGAATTTCTCAGATACCGACGGGCGTTCGAGCGCTCCGGTACTTTGCGCCCAATCCACCACGAGCCGTCAATGACCGCTATCTGAAAACTGTTGTCATTCGATAATGGTTGCCTGAAATATCGCGACAGGTCGTCGAGAGTCGGCTCTTTAGCCTTGGGCGAATCTTCATGATAGAGGCGCGCAGCCACAGAGAGAACGGACAAGTCTCCCATCACAAGCTGAACGTCACGGTCGTCCTCCACGATAACCGCGCGCGCGGACGATGTTTGAAATATCATAAAAAATGTGGATACAGCGATAGCGGCGGCGAAAGATTTTACATTCATGTCCGTCATCCTTTCTTCAAGTTAAGCGTTAAGCGTTATGCCTAATTCCAAAAGCTGCCGCGCGGCGGCGCCGGCCCAGTCTTTGTTGCTTGCGGGCGACGCGGGGCTTGGGTGGAGAATTTTTCCCGTTCTGACGTTTGCGCCGCAAAGAGCCGCAGAAGCTCGCCTTGCGGCGAAATCTCCTATACCTACAACAAAAACATCGCGTCCGCCCGAAAAAACACCCACCGCCTCGCGCAGATGTCTGTCGCAGGCGTCAAAAAGCGGCTCTCTAAGCGGAGCGGGGAGCCTGTCGGGCGTCATGTTTCTCGCGGCGCGCGCGTGGGTTTCGATAAAGAGCAAGGGGCAATAATTCATTACAAAATGCTCCCTGAAAAACAGTTCGGCGTCGCCGAAACGAGACGCGAAAAGCCCCCAAAGGCGCTTACCGCTGACTTCTGAGCGTTTGCACAAAAAGCCGTCGACGGGATATTTCGGATGACCCACATCGGGCTTGCCAAGGTTCGCTCCTATTTTGAGCCAGTCCCGGACAGCCGCTACTTCCCCAAACGGTACGCCCGTCTGGGCCATTCCCCAAGGCCCCGGGTTCATGCCCAAAAAAATGACCTTCTTGCCGGCCTTTCCATATCGCGTCACGTACTCCTCGAAGGCCCCCCAAGCGTAGGATAGCGGGTTGTAAACGCAGATAGCGGACATATCGCGCATTACGCGCTTTGCGCATTCGTCGGCGCTGCGGCTGAGTTCGCGAGCCGACTCAAGCAATTTTGACATGTCTAATAAACTATCTTCGCGACAAAAGGAACGTCGTCACGGCGCGCGTTTGT
>BNVG01000257.1 GCA_025997935.1 Synergistales bacterium
TTCTGAGAAATAGCGACAATCCTGATATGGCCTCCGGCCCACGCTCTCCCCGCGCGTGAATATCACGGGCCTCAAAGACGCGTTCCCCAAGCGCGGGGAGAGCGTGGGCCGGAGGCCATATCAGGATTGTCGCTATTTCTCAGAAGCGGTGAGGTTCTGGGCGTCGCCGGCGTTTCCGGCAACGGGCAAAGAGAGCTTTGCGAATGTTTGGTTGGTCTGCGTTCCGTGACGTCCGGGGTCGTCAGCGTCAGAAATAAAAACATGACAAACGCCTCGCCGCGGCGCTTCATAAACCAAAACGTCCATTACATCCCCGCCGACCGCAGGGGCGTGGGTATGGCGCCAAATATGGACGTGCGCGACAACTCCATCCTCAGAAGCTACTGGTCTAAGCCCATATCGACGGGTACGTTGGGAGAGCTTATAGACTGGGGGGCGGCCGGGAGGCGCGCGGCGCAAATCGTCGAGGATTTCAACGTGTCGGCTCCGTCGCCAAAGACTCCCGTCCGAAACCTGAGCGGAGGAAATCTCCAAAAGCTCCTAATGGGCAGAGAGCTGTCGGATTCACAAATGAGCGATAGCCCCATAGTCATAGTCATGCACCCGACCTGGGGCTTAGACGTGGCCGCGACGCGCTACGTCAGAGAGAGAATTTTGGAGCAACGCGAAGACGGCGCGGCCATACTCCTCGTATCCGAGGACCTTGACGAGCTTTTGGCCATGAGCGACAGATTGGCGGTTTTGTTCGCCGGTAAATTCATGGGGATTTTAGAACATCCCGAGGACGAGCCTATATCAAAGATAGGTCTCATGATGGCGGGAACGACAGCCGAAAACTGCGCGGCCATGAATATCGAGGCGGCGTCATGAGTTGGGGCGCGTTCAGAATAAGCGCGGAAAAGCGCGTGGATTCGCCTCGTTGGCTTGGGGCGTTTGTGACGCTTTTGTCCTTAGCCGGGGCGCTTTTGGCGGGCGCGGCGTTTCTTTTTTTTCAGGGGGTCTCGCCTTTGGCGTGTTACGGCGTGATTTTCGACTCCGCCTTCGGTTCTCTTTACGACCTCAGCGAGACGGGGGTCAAGGCTTTGCCCGTGGCCATAGTCTCGCTGGCCGTCATGCTCTGTTTTACCATGCTTGTCTGGAACATAGGAGCCGAGGGTCAGGCCCTTATTGGCGCGCTCGCGGCGGCGGCGGTCGTGCGCTATTTTCCATTAGAAAACAAGCTCGCCATGCTGTCTTTGATGTTCGTCGCCGCGGCTCTTTTTGGCGGAGCCTGGGCGACGAACATCAAAGACAGCATGGCGAGCTTGGTTTCTAATGGAAAATAGCGCACGACCGCCGCCGCCGCGAGCGCGCCCATAAGGGCCTGACCCTCGGCCCCCATGTTCCAAACAAGCATGGTAAAACAGAGCATGACCGCCACCGAGACGGGGGTGCAGGCGTTGCCCCTCGCCTCAGTATCGC
>BNVG01000258.1 GCA_025997935.1 Synergistales bacterium
GCGCCGACCCTCGAAAAAAGCATGGCCGCCGCGTTAGTGGAACTCGAAAAAGTCAAATCCGGCCTCGACGCCGTTGCCTATGAAACGGCACGCGACATGTTCTCCGTTCCTCTCGCGCTACTAAAGAAAGACGCTTCGCTAAAACTTTCGGAGCGCGCCTCGGCCGAAGTTAAAAAGATACTGTCGGCTCAGGGGCTGAGTGAATCGGAAATAGGGGGCGCGATGACGGACTACACCCAATATCTCCCGCGCGGGCATTATACCCTGACGCCCGAACTGGAGCGCTACTTCCGCGCAATGACCTTTCTGGGAATCTGCGGCCTCGAACTGTTCGAAGCTGACGGAAATCCCAGGCTCGAAAACGTCAGGGCGGCGGCTCTCGTCACACTCGTTCTTGATAATCTGGGCGGAACGTGGAGATCCTTCGAGGAGCCTATAGAGTTTTTAATCGGTAGCCCGGATGACGGCGGGCTCAAGGCATACCGCGACATAGTTAAAAAGAACATCGGTAACATCGAGGGCCTCGGCGACGATGTGAAACTCGGACAATTGGCGGCCGCCGTCAAAACGACCATACCCTCGCCCCGCATCCGTGACCGCGCGACCGGAAATATCTCCAAAGAGGAGGAAGAGGCGACAAGAAGGCCGGAGTTCCGAATCTCCGTCAAGCGCTTCACCTTCGACGCCTACGTCCTCAACCAGTTGACATCCCCCCGCGTTGGGACGAACGAGACGCCCCGCAACCTGCCGGAGGGAACCGACGCCATGACTGTTCTGGGCTCGCGCGCGGCGGACGGAATCGCCGGGCGGAACGAAGGCGTTTTACACTACGCCGACAACCTAAAGGCGCTAAGGGAGGAAGCCGTAAAGTTCTTCGCTTCTGACGGCGCGTTTTACACCCTCTGGCTCGACGCGCTGAGAAGTTTCTTCCGTGACTCCGGCTCGAAACAGTTCTTCTATAACTCCGCCCCTTGGCAGTGGAAGAAACTGCTTACGGCCTCCGCGGCATGGGCGGAGATGAAGCACGACACGCTACTTTACGCCAAACAGGGCGGCGCGGAGATGGGTGGGTTCGACTTGACGGCCGGAAAATTCGCCCCACCCGCGCCTCGCGGCTACGTCGAGCCGGATCCGCAAGCGTTCGGGGGAATAATAGCGGCGCTGGATCGGCTGAGCGAGTTCATCGAAAAATTTTCGATGGAGGCTGATTCCGGGCCTGAATATATCGGTAAAATCCAGCAGTTCAGAGAGCTTTGCGCGACAGCTAAGACAATAGCGGAGAAGCAGATAGCCGAAGCGCCGCTTACCCTCGAAGATTACGAGAGCATTAAAACGATAGCGCGGTCGTTCGGCACACAGCTTCTTCTGCCGGGCGGATGGGAAATCGAATGGGACAAGTGGGAAGAGCTTAGAATGGCGCTCGTAGCCGACGTAGCGACA
>BNVG01000259.1 GCA_025997935.1 Synergistales bacterium
CGTACCAGCGTATCCGACAAAGACGTGGAGACGAGCACACCCACAAACGGCGCCGTGGCGAAAAGCGCCAGCAGGAAGAGGCCGATGATTATGCGCGGCCAGCCCGCCGCGTTTATGAATTTTTTAAGCATCGATTTTCTCCCCCATCATCAATATGCCGAAGTCCTCGGGCGGACGCGACGCCGGGAGGATACCGGCTACGCTTCCTCCGCCTACGATAGCGACGCGGTCACAGACGGCGCGAAGCTCCTCAAGCTCGGAGGATGTCACGATTATCGTTGTGCCGTACTCCTCGTTGTAGCGGCGAAGCGTACCGAGTACAAGCTCCTTGGCCCCCACGTCTATGCCCCGTGTCGGCTCGCAGACCAACAACAGGTTCGGTTTCAGGCAAAACGCTTTGGCGAGACAGATTTTTTGCTGGTTCCCGCCCGAAAGCTCGACGGCGCGCTGACTGACGCCTGTGCATTTTATCTCTAAGGATTCTATATAGCCCTTGGCCTCCTCGGCTATGGCGGCGTCGTCGCGCAGGCGAAGGAGTTTTCCAAGCAGGGGCGTGTTCTTCAAAAAGCGATCTTGCACCTGCATGGCCGTGAACGTGATGTTCCAGTCTATCCGCTCTCCTAAGAGCAAACCCACGCCGCGCCTGTCCTCGGAGACGAAGGCCATCTTGCTGTCGAGCGCGGCTCTTGGCTCGCCTAACTCTACGGGTTCTCCGAAGAGTTTGACCGTGCCGCCCGCCGGAAAAAGCCCCATTATGCCGTTTGGTATCCCGAGTTTCCCTTGCCCTGCCAAGCCTCCTATGCCGAATATCTCACCCTTGCGGACTGAGAAAGAGGCGTCCCGCACGGCTTCGCCCGGCATATCCACCCACAGATGTTCGACTTCGAGGGCTATTTCGTCGGTGGCGGAGCTTTTCTTGCGCGCGGTTGGGTTGTTGTCGACGTTACGGCCTACCATCCATGAGGCTATATCGCGCGCGGACAGCGCGGTGTCTTTGACGGGAACTTCTTTTACTATACGGCCGTCGCGCAACACAACCAACTTGTCACAGAGCCCAATCGTCTCCTGAAGGCGGTGAGAGATGAAGATTATCGCTATGCCGCTGTCGGCGAGCTTACGCAGGGCGGATAACAGTATTTGCGACTCCGTCTCCGTCAGCACGGCCGTAGGTTCGTCGAGAACCAAAAGGCGCGTTTTCGCTCTGTCTATTTCTCTTGCTATCTCGATAAACTGTTTATAACCCACAGGCATTTCGGAGATTATAGTATCTACGCCTATATCCACGCCGAGCGTCTCTATGGCCTTTGCGGCGCGGGCGTTCATCGTCTGTCTGTCGAGCGTCGCGGCGCGGGGGCTGAAAAGGTTTTCCAAAACCGAGCGGTTCAACACCTCTCTGTTGAGAAGGATATTCTCGGCGGCAGAG
>BNVG01000260.1 GCA_025997935.1 Synergistales bacterium
TGTCACGGCTCTATCCAACTCAGCAATAGGGTATTCCGATGCTGGAGAAGGGGAGGGCACGGGAATCTCAACTTGGCCGGCGCTTTGCAGAATTCCTGCGACGTTTATTTTTATCAAGTCGGCATGAAAATGGGTATCGACCGCCTCCTGAAATGGGTGAAAAAATTCGGAATCGGCGCTCCCACGGGCATAGACCTTACTGGCGAGGCCTCGGGCAACGCCGCGGGGCCGGAATGGAAAAAAACCAACCGCAAGGAAAACTGGTATCAGGGAGATACGGTGAATTATTCCATAGGACAGGGGTTTTTGCTCCTGACGCCCATTCAGCTCGCACGGGTCTACGCGGCGATAGCCAACGGCGGTTATCTCGTGACACCGCATCTTTCGTCTTCGGAGTTCCAAGAACCGGTCTCTGTGGGCGTAAGCAAAGAAAAATTAGTCGTGGTGCAGCGGGGGCTTGATTACGTCGTCAGCCGCGGCACTGGTTCGCGCGCCGGCAGGTTCGGCGTACAGGTGGCCGGCAAAACAGGCACGGCTCAAAACGCTCACGGTCTTGACCACGCTCTCTTTGCCGGATACGCGCCCGCCAACAAGCCCCAGTACGTGGCCGTGGCGGTTGTTGAGGCGGGAGAGCACGGAAGCAGTGTGGCGTCCCCGATGGTCGGCGAAATCTTAGCTCACATCCTGAGTCACCCCGGTGAAAAAGATGATCTTTGAGGAGAGGGAGGAGAGTGTAACATGGGTTATGCGGAAATTGCGGAGCGTTCTCTTCGCTCCGGACAGCGTGAGGAATTTGACGGAGACGTCGTGCTGATTGGACAGCTGAACGACGGCGCCGAGATTTTGGCTGGCGGAAACGTGACGGTTCTCGGGAGGCTCAAGGGTTGCGTCCATGCCGGGCGCAAAAACGAGGGCAGATCATATATCATAGCGGCCTCTTTCGAGTCACAACAGGTGCGAATCGGGGACAGGCTCTGCACTTTGAACAGCGCGGGTATGGAATGGTGGAAAAAATCTGTTATTATTACTCTTGAAGAAAATGAATTTCTTTTTAGAGAGTGGAAATTAGAGTCAGGAAACTAAAAGCGGCCTATACAAAGGGAGGTTTTTTTTTGAGCGCAAGAGTTATTGTCATAACGTCCGGCAAGGGCGGAGTCGGGAAGACGACGTCGACCGCCAATATAGCCGTCGCGTTGGCAAAAAGAGGCAAGAAAGTCGTCGCCGTGGACGGCGATATTGGGTTGCGCAACCTTGATATGGTGATGGGCTTGGAGAATAGAATAGTCTACAACTATATCGACGTTATCGAAAATAATTGCAAGCTCCCGCAGGCTTTGGTGCAGGATAAAAGATTGAAGGGATACCTTTCGCTTCTCCCCGCCGCTCAGACCCGCACAAAGGACGCCGTGACG
>BNVG01000261.1 GCA_025997935.1 Synergistales bacterium
CGCTGAGGACAAAAAACAGCTTGAGGGCAAGGAAATTCACCTGTCCGTCCAGGCCGGAGAGGGCGGCAAACTCTTCGGGAGCGTAACGGCGGCTCAGGTTGCCGACGCTCTTGAGGCGCAGTTAAACGTGAAGGCCGACAAGCGGAGCATAAAGTTGCCGGACGCGATAAAGCAGGTCGGGAGCTACAAGGTTTCCATACGTCTTTATGCTGGAGTGCAGGCCGAAGTGCCTCTGATTATAGAGATTCAAAAATAAGCCATGCAAACCGCGCCGGTTATATATGACCGAATCGCCCCTCAGAATTTAGAGGCGGAACGCGCCGTGCTCGGCGCCTGTCTCCTGTCGCAGGAGGCCCTTGGCGTGGCGGTAGAGGCGCTTCGCCCGGACGATTTCTATGACCTGAACAACAGGGCGGCCTTTGAGGCCTTCGCCGATATGTACGGGGCTAACCGCCCGGTCGAGCTTGTAACGGTCGGGGAGGAGCTTACCAAGCGCGGCATTTATGAACGCGTAGGGGGGCAGTCGTTTTTGGCCTCCCTCGTCTCTGACGTGCCAACGACCGCTAACACCGAATATCACGCGAACATAGTCAAGGAAAAATCCATTCGCCGCCGTCTGATAGAGGCCGGAAACCACATCGTAAGGCTTGGCTATTCGCCTGAAATCGAAAACGATATGGCCCTCGACGACGCGGAGCGCGCCGTTTTCGAGATAGCGCAGCACAACAACAACATTACGTTCCGCTCGCTCGGCGAGATATTGAGGGCCGGAACCTTCGATCAAATTCAGGATATGTATCAAAAAAGCGGCTCAGACGTCATGGGTTTCGAGTCGAGTTTTCTTGACCTCGATCGCCTCACCGGCGGGTTTCAGCCCGGTAGCCTGAATATTATAGCGGCCAGGCCATCGGTCGGAAAAACAGCCTTGGCGCTTAATATGGCGCAATTCGGAGGCGGCAAGACGGGGAACTCGGTATTGATTTTCAGCCTCGAAATGTCGTCCGACCAGCTCGCGCAGAGAATGCTCGGCTCTGAGGCTCAAATCAACATCCACGCCCTTAGAACGGGCGCTATGGGCAAAAACGAATGGGACAGACTATTGAAGGCGACGGGGCGGCTGTATGGCGCTCCGATATATATAGACGACAACTCCATGCTCACCACAATGGATTTTCGCGCCCGCTGCCGCCGTTTCAAAGCGCGGCACGAGAATTTGGGGCTTGTCATAGTCGATTATCTTCAGCTGATGGTCTTGGGCGGACGCAGGATGGACAACAAACAACAGGAAGTAGCCGAGATATCGCGTATGCTAAAGGGCGTGGCGAGAGAGCTGGAGTGCCCCGTAGTAGCTCTGTCTCAGCTTTCGCGCGCCGTGGAGCAGCGGACGGAAAAGAGACCGATGCTTTCAGAC
>BNVG01000262.1 GCA_025997935.1 Synergistales bacterium
CAGATACTGAGAAGTATCGAGCGCACGGTCAGAGGCTATGACCAATGGAAGCGACAGAAGAACGAAAGACAAAACGAAAGGAGTGAAAGATATGGCAGAACTGACGTATCACTGGGAAGGGGATTATCAGATACCCGACCTGACGCTGAGAGAGATGCCGGAGAGACAGATAGGCAAGTACGGCCTGATGAGGTTTCGACACCTGAAAGACCACAACAAGTTACAGTACAGCCTATTGGAGATAAGGGGTCAATTGGACAGCCACCTCGCGGAGATAGACGAGACGGCGAATATACGAGTGGAGAGCTTCATGGAAGAGGCCCTGAAACGGAACCCGATACCGGAAGAGCTAAAGAACACCGACCCGATGGCATGGGTGGGGCAAATGGAGAACCTGAAAGCTCAGGCAGAGGAGATAGTGACGAGGGAACTAATCTTCGTTTAGAGAACGCAAGCCAAAACGCAAGTCAATCTGACTCTACACCTGAGCATACTGAACGTATTGAGCATATTGAACGCACTGAACGCACTGAACGTATTGAGCATACCGCAACAGAGGAAGCGGGGCGCGACAGCGCCGCCGCTGCTTCTTCTGTCATTTCTGAAGAAACAACGCATATACACGATAAAAACAGCATAAAACCCAACTCTCACCAAATGGAGCTCTTCTCTTCCGATGACATGCGTATCAATAACGTCAATAACGGAGAGATAACGGAAAGCGACATTGACCTCGTTCTGTCCACTTACCAGCCGTATCAGGGAGCGAGAGAGCGTATCGCAGATTTTATAAGGCAATCCGGCAATAGCGTCGATTCTACCGTGTACATCAAGCAAATCTACGGCACAGGCGGCGGAAGTATAGATTACTCGGACGGCGCGAGGGGAATGCGCGACTATAACCCGCAGGGGTACAAATTCAAGAAGGGAACTGCTGCCGAAGTCTTTCTGACGTGGAAACAGGTAAGGGACAGAATATCTCGTCTCATAGAGCGCGGCGAGTATGGCGGTCATGCTGCCCAGGTTGAAAACTCAGTAAAAGAGACTGATGAAACGCCGTTCAGAGACGCTGCTCCAAAGGTCACAGAGCAACCGCCAACGCAGTCACAACCACAGGCTGAAAGTCAACCACAGACAGAAAAGCCGTACCGCGTTGGTGATGAGGTGTATCTCGACGACGGCGGTATGTACAGGATAGAGCGTATAGGAATGAATGCCGTAACGCTGAGAGCTTTGGGCTTGGACTCGCGTTTGGTAATATCCTTCAACGAAGTTGAAACCAAAGACTTTGAGAGACAGCTTCAGGGGAATATCTTCAACCAAGAGATACTCAACAGGTCTGTCGAAGCTAAGGAACCCGTAGCGGTTGACCCCATTGGCAGGACGTTAGACGCTGAGA
>BNVG01000263.1 GCA_025997935.1 Synergistales bacterium
CCTGAACAAAATCCTTTCGCGCTTCCTTGAACGCGAAAGGATTTTGTTCAGGACGGCGCGGTCCTGAAGCTGTTTGACGCGAAAGAAACTTCGCTGTAAATTGAATTTTAGCGTTTTTGGCATAAACGCCGGAGGGCCGTCAAGGATCTCCGGCGTTTATTTTATAAAATCTCGGCAAGGCGGGGCTTTACATTCTTTCAAATTCACGACATAATACATTACAGGTTTGATTTTGAACCGGTTTATTTCAGACTTATAAAAAGCGAAGAAGTGGGTGTGTTTTTTGAACTGGGAAAACAGCGTAAAAATATCGGGTAAGGTTCATTTTCTAAAAGGTCAGTCTGAGGGCGAAACAGGCACGGGCAAGTACACGCAGTTTTCGGTTCGTCAGGACAGTGAATGGTCGGCAGTGTCGAGCGGCATCGGGTATTTTTTCTCGTCCGCCGCGTCACCCACTTTGACGCCGGGCGCGCCTCTCAAAATCTCGCGCGCCTCTTCCGGGGAGATAGCCCGCTCCGTCTCGATAGTTAAAGCCTCGGAGTGAGAGCGCATTACGGGCACACGGACGCAGGTGCAGCTCACGCGGAGGTCGGGGGCGTGCAAAATTTTGCGCGACTCGTTACGCATCTTTAGCTCTTCTTTTGTGTAATCGTCCTCGCCGAACGCGTCTATATGCGGGATGAGATTGAAAGCTATCTGGTACTGAAACGCCGACACAGACAAGGGCTTACCCTGAGCGTAGTCGCGCGTCTGACGCTCCAACTCGTCCAAGCCTGCCTTGCCGGCCCCGCTCACGGCCTGATAAGTGGAGGCCACGAGGCGTTTTATCCCGACAGCGCGATGTATGGGGGCGAGCGCTATGAGGGCTATTATCGTGGAGCAATTCGGGTTGGCTATTATACCCTTGTGCGCCGCTATATCCTCGGGATTTATCTCCGGCACGACGAGAGGCACGTCGGGGTCCATGCGAAAAGCGCTCGAGTTGTCTATAACCACCGCGCCGCTACGCGCGGCCACCGGCGCCCACTCGCGGCTGACGTCGCCCTCCACGGCGAAAAGCGCTATGTCTATGCCCTCAAATGACGAAGGGCCGACAGCCTCGACGGGAACTTCACCGCCGCGCCATTTCATCGTCCGTTCGCCGCGAGACGCCAGGAGGCGCAGTCCGTTCACGGAAAGCGACCGCTCCTCCAGCACCTTAACCATCTCGACGCCAACCGCGCCCGTCGCTCCGAAAACCGCTACATTGACTCCGCTCATCATAAAATACCGCACTCTTTCATATCCGCGTCAATTTGAGCCATGCACTTCTCGGAGGCCTCGACTAAGGGCAGGCGCAGACGGTTGTCGCAGTAGCCGAGCTTAGAGGCCGCGTATTTTACGGGCATCGGG
>BNVG01000264.1 GCA_025997935.1 Synergistales bacterium
GTGGTTGTGAAATACACTTTCGCGTTTTCTAAGTCCCTCGAACATTCGACGCCTGTAATCACGGCGTTTCGCGCTACGTCGTTTTTGATTCGGCGTTCTAAGAGGAGCGATATTTCACGCTGGAGCTGTTTGTTGATTCTCTCCATACGAAACGACACACGACGAACCTGCGGCCTGTGAATCACATATCCTTGAGACGCGCCGTCCTGGGATTTGGGCGATTTTTTAGATCCTCCGCTCAATTTACAACGCCCGCTTTTCTTCGACGACCTCATAGGCTTCCAGAATGTCGCCTTCCTCAAAATCCTGGAAGTTGCCGATGGCTATACCGCAGTCGAAGCCCGCCTTGACCTCGCGCGCCTCATCCTTGAAATGGCGGAGCGTCGAAATGCCCCCGTCCCATATAACGATACCGGCCCGCACGACGCGAACTTTGGAGTTCCTGCGTACAAGTCCATGAGTAACGTGACAGCCGGCGATTTTTCCGGCCTTGGGAATCTTGAATATCTCGCGTATTTCGACCTCGCCCAGACGCTCCTCACGCAATATAGGCTTCAAAAGCCCTTCCATAGCGGCCTTTACATCATCTATAACATCGTAGATTATGTCGTAGAGGCGTATCTCAACTCCCTCTGTATCCGCTATCTTTTTGGCGTTGGAGTCGGGACGGACGCTGAAGCCTATGATGACCGCGCCGGACGCGGAGGCTAACGTCACGTCGGACTCTGATATACGTCCGACGCCCCTATGCACCACGGAGACGCCGACTTCGTTTGTGGCCAATTTTTCAAGCGAAGCGCAAAGAGCCTCCACCGAGCCCTGAACGTCGCACTTGACGAGCAGTTTCAGATCGGGCTTCTGCCCGTCTTTCATCTGCGACATCTGAGAATATATATCCTCGAGCGACACCTTATGAGACGCGGAGCCGCTCGCGTCGCGCGCCTGAGAGCGGTTTATGGACAGCGCGTCGCGCGCCTCCCGCTCGGAACTCACTACAACAAACGTCTCTCCTGGCTGAGGCACTTCGACCAATCCCAAAATCTCCACCGGCGTGCTCGGGCCCGCCTCGTTGACGTTTTTACCGTTTGTATCTATCAGGGCGCGTATTTTGCCCCAAGACGTGCTGAACATAGCTATATCGCCGCGCTTCAAAGTTCCCTTACGCACTATGACCGTGGCTACGGGCCCCTTGCCCCTGTCGAGCTCGGCCTCTATAACCACACCTTCTGGAGGCGCTTTTTTGTCGCCCGCGAGCTCCTGCATTTCAGCGACCAACAACACCATCTCGAGAAGGCCATCCAATCCCTCGCCCGACTTGGCTGACACGTCAACCATCACGACGTCGCCGCCCCACTCCTCCGGCACAAGTCCGGCGTCGGAAAGCTGTTG
>BNVG01000265.1 GCA_025997935.1 Synergistales bacterium
CCCGGAACGGCCAAGAATTTTGTGCTATGCCGGGATGTGAAGCGGATGGAACAAGACGAGGCCCGCGCTGTTTTACTGCGACGCTATTTCAAGAGTTTCGGCCCCGCAACGATGGAGGATTGCGCCTATTTTACCGGATGGAAGAAACGGGAGATTCAAAGCGTCATAGAAAAACACGGTATTCAACTAAATCCCGTCCTGTGCGAGGGGCGCGAATATTTCTTCACGGATATGCCCGACATTGGCGAAATCCCTGACTGTATCTTTCTATCCGGGTTTGATCAGCTACTTATGGGGTATCATGACCGACGCCGGATGATGGACGAACAATATAAACACGACGTGACCACCAATACCGGTATAGTTCATCCTACGATACTGCTGAACGGAAGGATACAGGCAAAATGGAAAAAGAGCGCCAACAAGCTGACGGTGACGCCGTTTCATAAAATCCCGCAAAGAGACCGAAACAAAATCGCCCGTCACGGGAAAAAGCTGTTTCAGGACACGACGCTTGAAGTCGAATTTGAGTAGAGTTTACGACCGGCTATTGAGTCATATATCTCGCCTCCTTCATTGATAGCCGCCCCGCCCGGCATTACCGGACGGGGCGTTCTTATATTTCGGGTCGATTTTAGCTTTGAAGCTATCGCGCTAACGGAGCCAGACTTCCGAGATACGCCAACAGCACGCCGCCGGCGAGAACTGAGCCTATCTGGCCGGCGACGTTCGCCCCGACTGCGTGCATCAGGAGGAAGTTGCCGGGGTCGGCCTGCTGACCCAACCTCTGCGCTACGCGGGAGGCCATCGGGAACGCGCTTATCCCCGCCGCGCCCACTATCGGATTGACCTTGTGACCCTCGGGCAAGAAGATGTTCAAAATCTTGGCCGACACGACTCCGCCTATTGTGTCGAAGACAAACGCGAAAAGCCCCATGCCTATGATCATCAGCGTCTGCAAGTTGACGAACTTTTCGCCGGTCATCGTCGCCGATATAGAAAACCCGAGGAGTATTGTGACGATATTGGCCAGCTCGTTCTGCGCCGCCTGAGAGAGGCGTTCGGTGACCGTGCTGACGCGCAGGAGGTTGCCGAACATCAAAAAGCCTATCAGAGCCACGGAGGCGGGAGCGATGAGGCCCGCTACAAAAGTCACCAATATCGGGAACATTATCAGCATCCTCTTCGACACGGGTTTTTGCACGTAGGTCATGCGCATGGCCCGCTCTTTTTGGGTCGTTATGAGCCTTATGACGGGCGGCTGGATGAGGGGCACGAGCGCCATATAAGTGTAGGCGGCCACCGATATAGGCGCCAGCAAGTGCACCGCGTACCTGTTTGCCACGTAGATGGAAGTCGGCCCGTCCGCCGCGCCTATTATGCC
>BNVG01000266.1 GCA_025997935.1 Synergistales bacterium
CCGTCTTCGGCTTGAAAAAAAAAATCTCCGAAGCCTTTTTAAGCGGCGCAGCCTACCTCAATCAGGCGCAGGATTTTGCCGCCACCCAAGGCCTGACCGCCGCCCTGCTCGCCAGCGGCACAGCCGAAGGCACCGGCCCCCGCCTGCAAGGCTTCGCCGCCATCGGCTACGGAAAAATGCGCCACAACACCGGCTCCCACATCGACGTCGACGGCTACACCCTCCTCGCCGGCCTCGCAGGCACCCAAGACACCAGCATAGGAAACCTCACCGCCGCCGCCTTCATCGAACACGGCAAAGGCGACTACACCAGCCACAACAGCTTCGCCAACGCCGCCAGCGTGCGCGGCAGCGGCGACACCGAATACACCGGCGCAGGCATCCTGGCCCATCTCGCCCTCAACCCCTCAACCACCGCCCAGCCCTACCTCGACGCCAGCCTGCGCTCAGGCCAGGTCAAAACCGACTTCGGCGGCCATTTCGTCAACGGCACCACACTCCACAGCGCCTACAACGCCAAATCCACCTACCTGAGCGCACACATCGGCGCAGGCTACCTCCTGAAACTCTCCGAGCAAAGCAAGCTGGATGTCTACGGACAATACCTCTGGAGCCACCAAGACGGCGACACCGTAAAACTCACCACCGGCGAGACGGTGAAATTCAAGGACGTAGCCTCGCAAAGAACCAGACTAGGCACAAAATGGGATTACGCCCTGACCCCAACAACCACCGCCTGGCTCGGCGCAGCCTGGGAGCACGAATACGACGGCAAGGCCAACGCCAGCATCTACGGCTACAAACTGGACGCCCCAACGTTAAAAGGCGACACCGCCCTGCTTGAACTCGGCCTGACCCTAACCCCCGCCGAAAAAGGCTGGTCACTGGATGTCGGCGTGCAAGGCTACACAGGCAAACGCGAAGGCGTGACGGGAAATGTGAAAGCAGGATATCGGTTCTGACCCCCACCGGGAGCGATGGCGTCCCCGCCATCGGCGACGGCGAGCCGCCGTCGCTCCCGGTTGGCGCTCTCCTGAACCATGTTCGCCCCTATAATGGCATATCAAAATGCTACCTGAGTGCGAACATGCCCCCGCCCTTCCTCCTCTCCCCCATCAACGACGCGGTGTTCAAGATGATCTTCGGCGACAGCCACGACATCGGGAACCTGACCAACTTCCTCAAATCCGCCCTCACCACCCCCCCCGAAGACTACGAAGAAGTCTTCCTCCCCGACCCCCACCTCATGCGCGACGGCTGGGGCGACAAGCTGAGCATTCTCGACGTCAAGCTCAGAACCCGCTCCGGCAAATTGATAGACATCGAGATCCAGCTCGTCGACCAACCCGATCTGCGCGAGCGCATCGTCTTCTATCTGGC
>BNVG01000267.1 GCA_025997935.1 Synergistales bacterium
GTCAGCTTCGCCCCCCGAGCTGTGAGCGCGGGCGAAAGGGTCTCGACAACCTGATTTATAGCGGAGTAGTCGCAAGTGGCCAAGGACAAGAGGCCGACTTCTTCCCAACCGGTACGCTTCACAAGCTCCATGACCGTGTCGGTTATCTCCTGAGCCGTCCGTTCGCGCACCGGGCGGTTGGTCATCCCGGCCTGATAGAAGCGGCATCCGCGCGAGCATCCTCTGAACACCTCGAGCGCGGCCCTGTCATGCACTATATTGACGGACGGAACTATCATGCTACGCGGCGCGCTCGCGTCGCTGAGGTTTGCCACAAACTGCCGCTTTACGCGTCCGGCGCTATAAAGCGGAACGTAGACGCCCGGCAGTTTCGCGCACTCCGACAGACGCTTCGCGCGCGACTCTCCCCTCGTCTCCCGTAAAACCGGCACAAGAGCCGGATATATGGCCTCGCCCTCTCCTACGCAGAACAGGTCTATGAAAGGCGAAATAGGTTCCGGCACAAAAGCCCCGGGGCCTCCGGCCAATATCAACGGGTGATTGTCATCACGCGCCTCCGCCCTCAATGGGATATTTGACAGGTCGAGCATTGTGAGTATGTTCGTGTAGCAAAGCTCGTGCTGAATGGTGAACCCCACGGCGTCGAACTGCCCGAGGGGAGTCGAGTTTACGGTTGACGCGAGCTGGATATTTTTTTGCCTCAAAAGCCCCTCCATGTCCGTCCAGGGGCAATAGGCCCTGTCCACGGACACGTTCAGGCCCTCTAAGAGCGGAGTCAGAACCTGAAAGCCGTAGTAGCTCATCCCTATCTCGTACACATCGGGAAAGGCGAGACAGATTTTCAGCGTGTCGCCCGATAGAGGCATAGGCGCGTCACGCCACTCGCTGCCGCTGTAACGCGACGGGCGGGATACTTGCGCCATGAGGGGCCACTTAGGGTCGTTGAACTCAGGAAGCCACATTTAACTTCTCCAAAATTTTCCTCCGAAGTATTCTATATGTTGCGCGATTACGACGCGAAAGCCACCGCAAAAGCGTCGGTGACGGTTATCCCGTGACGGTTTGCCGCCTGCGACAGTCTAAAGAGCGTAGAGCCAGTGGTCACGACGTCATCGACGAGCGCGACGCGCTCCCCCGGCTCGCGCGGCGCGAAAACGAAGGCGTCCTCCGGCAAGGACGCTCTCTCATCTCTTGACATGCCCATACGCGTGGGGAAGTCCGCGCTCCACCGCGCCATATCGAGCGCTTCCATACCCCAAACCTCACCAAGTCCTCTTGCTATGGCCAAAGACTGGTTGTATCCGCGCCGGCTTTTCAGGTGCAAAGGCACGGAAACAAGCCTGTCCGCGTCGGGCTTAGCGAAAACCGACGCGCAGG
>BNVG01000268.1 GCA_025997935.1 Synergistales bacterium
CGGAGGGGCTGAGCTTTTCCGAGGCTCTCGAACTTTTGGCCGACAGAGCCGGCGTCGAGCTGACGCGCGGAGAACGAACCCCAAAAGAAAAGGGCAAGCGCAGTCTTTACGACGTGATGGAGCTCGCCATAACAATTTCCTTAACGCGCGCGTCGGACAGGAGCGGCAAAATCTCTTCCATATCACATACCCCTCTGAACGCCTCGTCTCTCCAGAGCAGGGCGCAAAGCGCGGCCTCAAGAGAGTGCGGGGTGTCTTCCGGCTTGAAGGCGCGTTTTTTGTCCGATTCGCGTTCTTCCGTATGCCTGCCCTGAGCGGTACGGCGGCGGCGCTCTTTATCTAATTCCTGCCAAAACTGATTCGGGTAAAACCCCATGTCGGCGGATAGCTTGGGGACGTACGGCGCCACGCTTGCCGGAGAGAGCTGCAAAAGCCCCTCAAAGAGCGAGTCGAGCCCTTGTTTGCGCGTGGACTCATCATCCAAAAGCGGCTTTACGCTTTGCAGGTGCTGTAAAATCATGGGTTTGGCGTCTTGGACGGCCTGTTCGAAAAGTTCTTTCCCGCCGTCGCAGGACAGCAGGTCGTCCGGGTCCTTGCCCGCGGGCAAGGATATTACATATATATCAAGCCCGGCTGTCTGCAAAGTGTACATTCCGCGTATCGTGGCCGCTTGCCCCGCCGCGTCGCTGTCGTAGCAGATAAAACACCTGTTGCTGAAACGCTTGATCAGTCTCGCCTGTTCTTCCGTCAGGGACGTGCCGAGCGAGGCGACGCTCTCCGTGTAGCCGTGCATATGGAGCCTCAGAGCGTCCATGTAGCCCTCCACCAAAATGGCGCGGTTTTTCTCTTTTATCGCGCTCTTGGCTACGTGGAGCAGATAGAGATTGCGGCGTTTGCTGTAGAGCGCGCTTTCCGGGCTGTTCAGGTATTTTGCCCCCTCTCCGTCCACGAGGCGACCGCCGAACGCCATCAGGCGTCCCGAGAGGTCGCGAATCGGAAACGTCACCCGCCCGCGAAAACGGTCGAAGAGCCCTTTTGCGCTACTTATAAGCAGTCCGGCGTCCGTGGCGTCTTTAGGCGAGACGCCTGAAGATTTGAGCTTGAGCCATAGCGAATCCCACGAAGCGGCGCTCCAGCCAAGCTCGAAACGGGAGGCGTCGCTTTGCGAAACCTCGCGCCGAGCGAGATAAGCGCGGGCCGCCTCTCCCTCCGGCGCGGAAAGCGCGGAGGCGAAATTTTTTTGCGCGAGCTCCATCACGTCGTAAAGACTGCGCTTGCCCTTTTCTTTTGGGGTTCGTTCTCCGCGCGTCAGCTCGACGCCGGCTCTGTCGGCCAAAAGTTCGAGAGCCTCGGAAAAGCTCAGCCCCTCCG
>BNVG01000269.1 GCA_025997935.1 Synergistales bacterium
TCAGTTCTTCTCTCAGCATTTCCAGAACTACACTACTCTTTAACTCAGCAGAATAATTTTTCCGACTGTTCACTCCCAATCTTAATCCCCCCTGGGATTCTTGTCCGATTTTCAGGGTCCATTATACAACCCACTGCTCTCCATCAATGCATTCATCATGGCTGGCGGCAAATAATGCAAGGCGTTTAAAGGTAGGATACGGCAATGAAAACCATTTTTGTGCGATTTTAGTGGCTCGTTCGGGTTCAGAGTTGCGTATAGCTAACCAACTATCTCGCAATAAAACAATCAGTGCACTCCAATTACGGGTTCCTCTATTCTGCCAATGTTCGCTGATAGATGGCATATCCAAAAAAGAACAGTCATAACGGTCATCAGCCCGTTCTATCTCTTTTGACAAGTCCAATGTATCGTGCAGTAACTGTTGAAGATCATCAAACAACAATATTAAGGTAGTGTGCCAGTCTTGCGTCTGCGTTAATTTATGAAGCTCTGAATGGACATGCTCAGTAGCCGATGTTATTTTGCGTTCAATAAAAGATATTGGCTTATCAGTATCTTCGGTGTTATCACCCCAACGAAAAGCCTTTTTCAGGCTTACTCTGGGAGCCAAAAGGTCGCGCAATTCCAAGCGAATGCTTGTGGTAAGGCCATCTCGTTCAAAGCGATCCTTCCAAGTATAAAAACTTGAGTCATCTTGCGATGATTTTACTCGACCGCTTAGCAGTAATCTCCATAGCGTTCTCATCTGCGGATCTGGAATCGCGTCCGGCGCATTGCTACGAATCAAATCCAGTTTTGCTGTGTCTCCCTCACGTTCAAGCTTTACGAAATAATTGATTTTAGTTTCTATTAAACGAACCCAGTGATTATGCAGTTGCCCACCACATTGCGCCACCCAGAGGATTAATTTAGGGTTGTTTAAATGTCGCAATGCCCAACAAGCCAAGTAACGCATCACGTTATCCCACACGCTCTCAACTACTCCCTCAGATGCTAAAGACATCCAAGGTGCCAAAGTATAGGGCGTTGGACGATTAATAAGACTGAAACAAACATCTTGCTCCAAAATTGCAAGTGTAGAAAAACCAAACCGCTTCAAGTCGTTGCGTTGATAGCAAGCCTCGGAAAAAATATCCAGCCACTCTAATGAAGGCGCAGGATCAAACTCAGCAAAGCGTTTAGCTGGTAAACCAGATGTATTAACCCACCAAATAACTCTTGCGTATTTCAAGCGGCATAATTGATGAACTCATTTTCAAAATAACTCTTAACATGGTTCCTGTCTTTTTGAATTTTCCGCATTATGCTGTTTGTGTTGGAACGCAGATCTTTCAGATTTTTTGAATGACCGCGC
>BNVG01000270.1 GCA_025997935.1 Synergistales bacterium
TTACTGTTGCCTGAACGTGCCTTGTCTTCGCGTCGGTCAGTTCCACTATTTCGGTTGTTGTCTTGCCTTTTTTGTGTAGCCGAACAATTTGCAAGCGCAAGTTCTCCTGTTCTTGCGGGGACATTTTTATAGCGTTTACTTCGAGCTCGCGTTCTATATTTTCCATACTTTTATTATGCCATTGATTGGGTTTAAACGCAAGAGTTTTTTGGTGTGTTAATAATAACCGGCGGCCACAAGGCCGGCGATTCCTGCAATGATAAGCCCGATAGGGTTAGCGTTCATCGCGGCGTTCCAGAGCCACTGCGCCGCCGTCCACGCCTTGGTCGCAGCCGCAATAGCGATTTGCTTGGCGTGGTATAAAACAAGTTTTCCTGCATCAAGTAAGCCGCGCCCGAATTTCATCACGGCGTTCCAAACGCCTTGAGCTAATGCCCACGCTTTTGTGGCGGCGGTGATAGCGATTTGTTTAGCTCGCACAATAGCGAGCTTCCCGACATCAAGAAGACTATTCCCGAGTTTTACGACCTTGTTCAATAAACCTCGGGCGATTGACTGAGCTTTCGTAGCGCAACAATTCCCATTAGTCACCAAGGTTTTAGTCGGAGGCGTCGCCGCTATCGGAGCTTATAAGGTAGGTTTCGCCGCGTTAAAAATCGTCACCAATGTAGCAAAACTGCCTTTTCAGCATATAAGTCTACTCTTGGCCAAACTAAACGCCTCTATGATTTTGAACGGCCAAACCTCCATGTGGGCGGCTGCAAAAACAAAACTCCTTACTTACGCTACGAAAGCTCAGTCAATCGCCCGAGGTTTATTGAACAAGGTCGTAAAACTCGGGAATAGTCTTCTTGATGTCGGGAAGCTCGCTATTGTGCGAGCTAAACAAATCGCTATCACCGCCGCCACAAAAGCGTGGGCATTAGCTCAAGGCGTTTGGAACGCCGTGATGAAATTCGGGCGCGGCTTACTTGATGCAGGAAAACTTGTTTTATACCACGCCAAGCAAATCGCTATTGCGGCTGCGACCAAGGCGTGGACGGCGGCGCAGTGGCTCTGGAACGCCGCGATGAACGCTAACCCTATCGGGCTTATCATTGCAGGAATCGCCGGCCTTGTGGCCGCCGGTTATTATTAACACACCAAAAAACTCTTGCGTTTAAACCCAATCAATGGCATAATAAAAGTATGGAAAATATAGAACGCGAGCTCGAAGTAAACGCTATAAAAATGTCCCCGCAAGAACAGGAGAACTTGCGCTTGCAAATTGTTCGGCTACACAAAAAAGGCAAGACAACAACCGAAATAGTGGAACTGACCGACGCGAAGACAAGGCACGTTCAGGCAACAGTAA
>BNVG01000271.1 GCA_025997935.1 Synergistales bacterium
TATGGCGTCAAAGGGATACCCGGGAAAATACAACACGGGCTATGTCATAACGAGCAACGACGGAGATAAAAACGTGACCTTCAGTGAAGATTACGAACACCCAACGATGGTGTTTCACGCGTCGACGGCCTGGAATAAAAATCACGAGCTTGTCACGGACGGAGGCCGGGTTTTTGGTGTGTCGAGCTCAGGGGAAACCGTCAAAGAAGCTCTGAAAAATGTTTATGCCCGTATCAATAAAATCCACTTCGACGGGCTTATATTCCGCAAGGACATAGCCTATAAAGAACTCTCCCGGCTTGGGTAAAAAAATGATAAGCGCGCGAATCGAAGATTATCTCGAGGAGATATTTCTGATTGAAAGTACGGGGCGCGACATCACAGTCACCGACTTAGCCGATCGTTTGGGGATAACCAAGGGGACGGTCACGGCCGCCGTACAGAAAATGGTCGACGCCGAGCTTCTGAACCACGAACGCTACGGCGCTTTGCATCTCACCGCGCAGGGGCGTCTCAAGGGCTTGCTCGTCTATCGCAGACATGAGGGCCTGCGGGCTTTTTTTCATGAGCTTCTCGGCGTCGACAGAGAGCGCGCGTCCGAGATGGCCTGCGATATGGAGCATTATATAGACAGCGTCACGGACGAGCGTCTCTACTCTATGATAGAGTTTTTCAGGCGAGCGAGAATGGACAAGGAGCCTTGGGTCGACGACCTTTTCGCGGCCACCGAAAGCCGTGTGCTTTTGCCTAACCCGCTGTCCGTGTTCGAGGCCGGACAAAGCGGCGTCGTTACGCACCTCACCGCCGAGAGCGCGCTGCGCGGGCGTCTCAAGGAGGAAGGTTTTGTCGCGCTCGCGGCGGTTTTGTGTACGGAGTCCGGCGCTGATGATGTCCTGCGTATAAATATCACGCCGCCTTCAGCAAAGGACGCGTCTTCTGAAATGTCGATTTCACGCAAAGACGCCGCGGCGGTGTGGCTGCGTATGAACTAAAGGTGAGTGTTACGTAATGGACGAAAAATATTCTGTGGGAAAGTTGCCGCCCGACGTTTTAGAAAAAAATGTTTTGCGCCGCTTTGGCGCGGCGCGAAGCGAGGTTCTGATAGGCCCGGGACTCGGCGAGGACGCCGCCTTGCTACGATGGGGCGGAGAACCGTATCTTGTCGCGGCGTCCGACCCAGTCACGGGAGCCAAGGAGGGGGCGGGGCGTCTTCTCGTTCATATCAACGCCAATGACGTCGCCTGCAAGGGAGGGGAGCCGTCCTGGTTTATAGTCACGCTGATAATCCCTGTAAGCGACGGGTTAGACTTTATAAGACATACAATGGAAGAAATTCACCTC
>BNVG01000272.1 GCA_025997935.1 Synergistales bacterium
GCGAAGGGGGCGGTATTGGCCAGCGACGCGTTTTTCCCGTTTTCGGACACCGTCCTCATGGCGGCACGGCACGGCGTCAAGGCTATCGTTCAGCCCGGCGGTTCACTGAAAGATCAGGACTCCATAGACGCTTCGGACGAAAACGGCGTCGCTATGCTTTTTACCGGCGTTCGTCATTTCAAGCATTAACATATAGCGATACAAGGAGGCTACGCCATGAAAGTGATGCTTGTCGGCGGCGGCGGACGCGAACACGCCTTGGCTTGGAAAATAACGCAGAGCCCTAAAATGACCGAGCTATACGCCGCGCCCGGAAACCCCGGCATAGAGGAAATAGCTCGGCTTGTTCCTTATGGCGTTACGGACATCGGTAAAATAGCGATGTTCGCCGCTGAAGAATCCATAGATTTAGTTGTCGTAGGCCCGGAGGTTCCTTTGGCTTTGGGTTTGGCCGACGCTTTGGCCGTTCATAATATTCCGTGCTTTGGGCCGGACGCTAAGGGCGCTCTTTTGGAGAGCTCGAAAAAATACGCGCGCGACTTTATGGCCCGCTATAACCTTCCGTCTCCTGAGTGGCGCTCATTCTCGTCGTTGCAGGACGCCGGGGTTTACATTACGACCTTGCCCGACGCCCCCGTGGTCATCAAGGCCGATGGCCTGGCTCAGGGAAAGGGCGTCACCGTCGCGCAGAACAGGATTGACGCGTTCGCGGCGCTTGAGGAGATAATGGACAGCGGACGGTTTGGCACGGCTGGCAAGGAGGTTCTTATCGAGGAGTGCCTTTTTGGCGAAGAGGTGTCCCTGCTTGTGTTCTCGGATGGGAAAAAACTTTTGCCGATGATTCCGGCTCAGGACCATAAGCGCGTCGGCGACGGCGATACCGGAGAGAACACCGGCGGCATGGGCGCCTACGCGCCTGTATCCGCCTATACGCCGGAGATTGCCGCTGTTGTCGAGGCCACGATTCTAAAACCGATGGAGAGGGCGCTACGGGAGGAAGAGATAGAATATCGCGGCTGTCTTTATATAGGAATTATGTTGACGGCAACCGGCCCCAAGATCATAGAGTTCAACGTCCGTTTCGGAGACCCGGAGACTCAGGCCGTGCTACCGCTCCTCAAGTCGGACTTGTTGGACGTGATGTACGCTTGCGCTACCGGAAACCTCGGCGATACAAAGCTCGAATGGAGCGACGAAGCGGCTGTTTGCGTTGTTATGGCGTCAAAGGGATACCCGGGAAAATACAACACGGGCTATGTCATAACGAGCAACGACGGAGATAAAAACGTGACCTTCAGTGAAGATTACGAACACCCAACGATGGTGTTTCACGCGTCGACG
>BNVG01000273.1 GCA_025997935.1 Synergistales bacterium
TACGACCTCACATGGTTAGCCAAGGTTCACGTCGAGCCTATGGCGCTCTATTCAAAAAGCGTCAGGTCTTTGGCCGCGCTGCCGTACGGCGCGACGGTCGTTATACCGAACAACAGGTCGAACAGGACGAGGGCGCTTCGTCTGCTCGAGGGCGCGGGGCTTATCAAGGTGAAAGACAAGCCGAATCTCACCCTAAACGACATAACTGAAAACCCTAAAGACCTGAAGATTATAGCGATTAGTCCGTATCTGATCCCCGGAGCTCTCTACGGCGCGGACGCGGTGGTGATGAACGGCAATGTAGCCATTCAGGCCGGCTTGGATCCCATGAAGGGTTCTATTGCCATTGAGAACGAAAACACCGCGTACGCCAACGTGCTCATCGTCCGAATAGCCGACATGAACAAACCGGTTGTTCGCGCTCTCGCCGCCGCGCTAAATTCACCCGAGGTCAGAGACTATATAGAAAAGAATCTAACCTCGTTCGGCATCAAAGCCGCGTTTTGACGTTTCTGACATCATGCCAAGGAGAGTGTAGAAATTGAAAAACCTTAAAATCGGAACTCAGATTATATTAGCCACGTTTGTTATTGTAGTGATAGCTATTCTCAGCACGTCGCTGACCAGTATAACTTCTTTCAGGGCTCACATCGACGCGTCCGCGCAAAATGACGCCATGCAGGGCCTGTATATACTCCAGAACACCGTGCAGTCGGAGATGCAGAAAGTAAAAGCCTTCCGGGACCAAATCAAGGAGAACTCCGTAATAGCCATGCGCATGGCGAATCAGGAGAGGGAAGAACTTGTGCATGACCTGACCTCGCTCATGAAGGCGGCGGGCGTCGACATCGTCGTCGCCGCTCTGCCGGACGGAACCGTCTTAGCGCGTGGAAACAACCCCGATAAATTCGGCGACAACATCGGCGCCGACGAAATAGTGAAACGGGCGCTGGGCGGGGAGGACGTGGATATGTTTATGAGCGGGCCGTCGTCAAAGCTCGGATTTTATTGCGCCACTCCGATCAAAAGATCTGACGGAGAGATCGTCGGCATGATCAGAGCCGCTATATCGCTCGAGAGAGAGTCCCTCATCGACCCGCTCAAAGAGTTGTTCGGAAACGACATGACCCTGTTCGCGGGTAAGACCAGAATAAATACTACGATAATGGATAAGGGAAAGCGCGTTCTGGGGACGGACGCCTCGGAGTTTATTCAGAACATGGTGCTTCGTGACGGAAAAGAGTACACGGGAGAGGTAAATATCTTAGGCAAAGACTACCTCGCTTCCTACGCCCCTATCAAAGATCCCGCTTCCGGTAAAGTGGTGGGTATCTATTTCTC
>BNVG01000274.1 GCA_025997935.1 Synergistales bacterium
AGGCCGTTTTGAAGTTGGGCAAAGATAAAAATTTAACCGTCTCTTTCGCGGAATCCTGCACGGGCGGCCTTCTGGGCGCGGCCCTGACAGATCTTCCGGGTAGTTCAAGCGTTTTTATTGGTAGCGCCGTGGTGTACAGCAACGAGGCCAAAAAACGAATTCTGGGCGTGAGCGATGACATTTTAAGCGCGCACGGCGCGGTCAGCAAAGAATGCGCAGAGGCTATGGCAAGGGGCGCGTTATCACTCTACGATACGTACGTTGCGGTGGCCGTGACGGGCATAGCCGGCCCCGACGGGGGTAGCGAGGAAAAGCCCGTGGGAACCGTGTGGTTTGCCGTCGCCTTCAAAAGCGCGCGCGAAAATAAAATAGAATGCGAGTCTTTCACGCGCGTCTTGGGCGGAGGTTACGGCTCTGACGTGAGCCGCGCCGGCTCGCAAGACCCCGACAGGAGAACGCTGATAAGAGAAAGAGCGGTTCGAGCCGCGCTTACGGCGGCTTGGCAGAGGATGAAAGAGGTTTAAGAGATATACGATGAAAAAACGTATCGCCATACTCGCGTCAATACTGTTGGTGTTCTTTGCCGCCGTTTGCTACGCCGCTGTTCCAACAGCCGCGCCGACGCTTGAGGAACTGTTCGACGCCGCCGTAAAGGACGCTGAAATCGCCGAAGAGGACGAAATCCGGCCGCTTGTGACGCTCACGCGAAATGACCCGATGACCGAGTGGAACGACAAAGGACAGGTGATGCTGTACGTGCTTCACAACTATCCCGATTCGTACATTCAGGGACAGGACTATGTTACGAGCTACGGCGTGGTGTGGGTATTCAGCGGTCGCGAACTCGTCGAGTGGTTCAAAGCAAACAACGAGAAAGTGGAGGATTGGAATCTGCGTCTGAAACAGTTGCTGGGTTGCCGTTACGAAAAGGACTACAACTATTTCTCCGCAATGTGGGTTAATCCGAGCGACGTTAATCGACCTGCTTTTGAGCCTGACCCCACAAAGCAGATAAGCGAGTTGAAACTGCCCGATGACGTCAATTTGTCATTTGATATATGGTTTTCCGAAAACGAGGCGTATTCGTATTCTCACGGAACCTCCACACCCCTGCCCTGGACGCGGCTCGGTTACACTTACGACTGGTCAAACAACTCAAAGAAGTATGGTTTGACTGAATTTATTATCAAAAAGGACGCAACGGCGTTTGTGGAAAAAACAGATACGACCATTGCGCTTATAGAGTGGCTAAAACAGACAAAAGCGGCTTCGAGTAGCGGACACGGCAGCGGATGTAATTTGGAGTTACCCGGATTTGTATTGCTATCTCTGCTTTTGA
>BNVG01000275.1 GCA_025997935.1 Synergistales bacterium
GCCTCGACGTTGGGCGCGCCAACACCATCATAGTCGACGACGCGCAGGAGCTTGGCTTGGCTCAGATGTACCAGCTGAGGGGGAGAGTCGGACGGCGAAACGAGAACGCCTTCGCGTGGTTTTTCTATCCGCCCGATACGGACATGCGCCGCGAGACTTTGGACAGGCTCGACGCCATATCGAGCTTCACGGGGCTCGGCTCCGGGTATTCTTTGGCGCAGCGCGACCTCGAGATAAGGGGCGCGGGCGAGGCGGGGGGCACGAAGCAGCACGGCAACAGCAAGACGGGCTTTCATCTGTTTTACAGAATGCTGGAGCGCGAAATATCGGCTCTGCGCGGCGGAACGGCCGAAAAAGTCGATATAACGAGCGACATAACAGGCTCCATACCGAACTTCTACATCCCGCAGGACGACGTCAGGGTGACGCTTTACCGCCGCGTGATGAGGTGCGAGCAGGGTGAGTCCATAGACGAGGCCGTGTCTTTGGGAGAAGAGATAGCGGACAGGTTCGGGCCTCTGCCGGAGTCGGCGCGGCTCCTTGTCGACCTGGCAACTCTGCGTGCGGGCGGCGCGGCTTTTGGGGTGAAATCACTCGCTATTACGAGGCGTGAAACGCGGGGTAAGGGCGACTTCGGCGAGGGCGAGGGCAAAAAATTGGCTTGCTTGCTGAAAGCTAAAAAAGGCTGGAACGTCATCGGAGGCAGTATGTCGGGGCCGGGCGGTGCAAAGGGCGTCAGGGACTTGGCGGAGGCGATGGCTTCCTCACGTTGACGGCGCTCATCGCCCTGTCTATATCAAGCGTCAGCCAGGCCTCCACGCCTTTCGCCGCCTTGTCTAAAACGCCCGGAAACTCTTCCATTTCATCTTTTGAGAGGTGTCCAAGCACCCAGTTTACGGTGTTTTGGCGTTGCGTGTTTTGAGACGGGGATTTTCCGATGCCCATACGGAGGCGCGGAACGTCGAGCGTTCCGAGGCATGATATAACCGAGGCGAGGCCGTTATGCCCCCCGGCGCTCCCCGAACCGCGAAGCCTGAGCTGTCCGTAGGGCAGGGCCATTTCGTCGCAGATTATCAGGACATCGGCGCTTTCCATTTTATAAAAATCAAACGCCTCACGGACGGCGAGGCCGCTCAGGTTCATAAACGTCTCCGGTTTGAGCAAAAGTCAATCCCGGTCTCGAAGTTCAGAGGAGAGTTCTGGCGAGACCGGGATTGCCTTTTGCTCAAACCGAGGACGTTTATGAACCGGAGCGGGCTCGCCGTCCGTGAGGCGTTTGATTTTTATAAAATGGAAAGCGCCGATGT
>BNVG01000276.1 GCA_025997935.1 Synergistales bacterium
TAGACCGAAAGTTTTGGCAAGGACAGCGATACGTGAATCGGAGAGGGTTTTGCGGCGGAAGTCGCCGCCGGAGCGCTCGGTGTGACAGGGGCGGGTGGCCGCGCGCCGCGTGCGTTAGAAGCGTTTGCCGTCCGTCTGTTGCTCCGTCGTCTCGTTCTGGGCATATCCCCGAAGAGGCGCGCTTTCATCTGGCCGGTGAAATGTCCGTTCATGGAGGGCATTTTGGATACTATCAACCGGTTTACGTCCATCATTCCCGTCTCGGCCACATAGCTCCATTTGTCGTCTTCTCGCTTCATGTGGCCCTTCACGGACAGGGGCAATTTTCCGAGCTGGGCCTTGGCCTCCATCTCGTATTTTCCGCGCTCGGACGAGGTGAGCCTGACCTCCAGAGCGTCGACAAGAGTTTCCTTTATGGTCAGGGGGGACGTTATATTTATCAGCAGCTCGGGACGCCAGGGCGTGCCCTGAAACGAGAGAGTCCCGTCCAAAAAGCCACCCGCAATGCCGTCAATCCCAAACCGCGCGGCCAGCGCGCGCACCTCGACCCCGCGCGACACGAGATTTACATTGAGCTTTCCCCTGCGCTCGAGGCTTATCGAGCCCTTGCCCTCGATAGTTCCATCAATGACTCGCGCGCTTAACCGCCTGACGTTTATATTGTTCGACACGCCCGAAAAATCCAAAACCAAATCCGTGGCGTCAAAATCTTCTACGGATATACCGGCGGATCTGACAATACCCGAAAAAGCGGGCGCGTTCGCCGAGCCGCTGATTTTCAAGTCGGCCTCAATTTTCCCCTCCGCGTTCAAGTCAGACGCGGTCGCCTGCATAAAGGGAGCGATGTCGAGCTTCAGGACGCCGGTCAGGTTCAAATCCGGGGTGGCGCTCCCCAAACCGACGCGCCCGCCGAACTTCAAGGAGCCGCCCGGCAGAGCGATAACGGTTTCGGGTATGTCGACGCGCTTGTTTGCGTACGTGGCCGAAACCCGCATTTTTTGCAGAGGTATTCCGGCGGCCTTGTTTTGATCGGATGTGACGCTGAACGCGACCTCGGGGCCGGACAACGGACCCCGGACTGAAAGCGCCGCGTCCACGACGCCGCTGAACTGTTCTTTTATATCGCTTAATACAGGCGCGGTTGTGGTGTTCAAGCCTTTTATCGAGCCATCGAGCCTCAGCTGAGATGACAAAAACTTGCGTCCGTCTATCGCTAAGCTACCCGACGCCTCTATCGGGGTCTTGCCAAACAGCGCGGAGAAATTGTCAAGCCTGACGCCGCTGTCCGCGTAAGCCGCGTT
>BNVG01000277.1 GCA_025997935.1 Synergistales bacterium
TTCACGCTGTCGATAAAGTTCTTGTATATGGGGCCGACGGTGTCCACCCAATACTTGGGCCCTCTGAGGCGCGGCTGAGCCACCATGAGATCCGTCATTTTGTCGAAGCCCTTTTTGAGCGTCTCCATTTGCGCCTTCGCGGCTTTTGCCGTTTCGTCGTCCCCTAAGCGTTCCAGCTCTTCTATGACTATGAAAGTGTCATAAAAAACGCGTTCGAGAGCGGTGCCGTCCTTTATAGACCCCACCAAAACATCGCTCAAAAAAGCGCTCTCGGCGGTCGCCTTGTTTATGTTCCTCCAGGCCAAACCGACAGCCGCGGCAAAGATTATCAAAAGCAACCCGAACCCCAAAAGCAACTTCCCTCTCATGCTGATGTTTCTCCACCACATATAAACCGACTCTCCCTCCGAAATTGCATTAAAAATTTATCACGTAAACTTATACCATAAAAAACAACCTCGCGCAAATATCCGCCTATAAGTTTGTTGGCTTTTAAGCCCTTCAAGATTTGCCGCCGCACATTCTAAAATATTCGCACAAATATCGTATGTGGAGTCAGGCTTATTTTTTTACAGGTAAAACGACTGATAATAAAAATGGCCGGAGCTTTTACGGCTCCGGTCATCATTGTGGCGTCAAATTATGACAAAATCCGAATAACCGTCTCCTCGCGCCCCAAACCGGCCATCAGGAGAGGCAAAGGCGCGCCACGTTCTCGCGCCGTGAGCGCGAGCCTCAGCGGGTGAAAGAACTCCCTGCCCTTTAGACCCTTGTCTTTCATGAACGCGCGTAGCGTAGCGTTCAGACTTTCGGCGTTCCAGTGTTCCACTCCCGACAGGGTCTCCGCCAAGCCGCGCGCCCAAGGCTCGTGAAGACCCGATAAGGGCGGACGCTCGACCAACGTCCCGAGCGCGTCGCGCAACAGCGGCAAGGTATAAAACTCGCTCGCCGACTCGTCTATGAGCTTCTCTAAAACCTCGGGCGGCAGGGTGGCGAAGCGCGGGTCGGCCTTGACAAGACGGCGGTAAATTTCATCTGTCCCCTGTTTTTTCACGGATTCTTTTTGCCAATAAATCAAATGCGCCTCGTCATGAACGGGGGAAGAGCGGGATACGTTGTCGAAAGAAAACATACCGGCCATTTTAAGCAGCAAGTCCTTCACGCCGCGCGAAGCGTGAAAAACGGACAGGAGCGGCTCGGGTGTCGTCCAGCTCAGCGTAGAAAGATACGCCGCCAAGGCCTCGGGAGAGAGTCCGTCGTCCAAATAACGCCTTATGGGGACGGAACCGGTGCGCTTG
>BNVG01000278.1 GCA_025997935.1 Synergistales bacterium
AGCTTATGTCAAGATGAAAATTTTCAGGAAAATCATTTTAACGAGGATGATTTTATGAACGAGCCAAGAGTCAGAGTGCTTATTGTGGATGATTCCGCTTTGATGCGGAGGATGTTGGGGGATATATTGTCCGCCGAGCCTCGTATTGAGGTTATCGGGACGGCAAAAGATGGCGTTGACGCCCTTGCTAAAATCAAGTCGCTCTCACCCGATGTCGTCACGCTTGATGTGGAGATGCCGAATAAGGGAGGATTAGAAGTCCTCGAAGAAGTGATGGCCAAGAATCCCATTCCTGTGATTATGGTTAGTAGTCATACGCAGGAAGGGGCCCAAGTTACGCTCAAGGCGTTGGCTCTTGGGTGCGTTGATTTTATCGCAAAACCATCAGGGTCAATTTCCACGGACATCAAAGAGGTGGGGGCTGAGCTTACAGCTAAAGTGCTTATGGCAAAACATGCCAGATTGCGCTCTATGGCGAGAGAAGCGGCGCGTTCGACTACGACGCCGACTGTTCAGCCTCAGATTAATCGCGCCGCCGTAAGAGGATTAAGGAGAGATATTGTGGCTATAGCGGCATCGACAGGTGGGCCTATGGCTTTGCAACAGTTAATGTCAGGCTTGCCGGGAGATTTTCCTGTCCCTATAGTCGTAACGCAGCATATGCCGAAAGATTTTACGGCTTCTTTTGCTAAACGACTTGATTCTATATCCGCGCTTACCGTTGTGGAGGGTGAAGAGGGAATGCCTCTGAAGCCGGGAATGGCGGTCATAGCGCCAGGCGGGAGTCATTTGATAGTAAAAAGACGCAGTCCGGGGACGAGCGCTTTTTGTGGGTTGTCTGACGCCCCTCCGGTATTGTCTGTTAAGCCCGCTGCGAATATAATGTTTCTGAGCGTTGTTGACGAGTTTGGGGGAAACGTGGTAGGCGTTATTTTGACCGGCATGGGACGGGACGGCACTGACGGCGCTATTGCTCTTCGCGCCAAGGGGGCTTATATTATAGCCGAGGCTCATGAGACTTGCGTGGTCTATGGTATGTCCAGGGCTGCCGTGGAAGCAGGGGTTGTCGACGAAGTTCTTCCTTTGTATGATATTGCGGGCGCGCTCGTCAGATGCGTAAGGTGACGCGAAGTGAATTTATAATAAACAAATGGTTTTGCGAGATGCGGGAATACAGTTTTGGAATTTATGAGTTTGGGGATGGTGGATCATGACTGAAATGGATATGAGCCAATACTTGGGTGCGTTTTTGGATGAGGCTGGCGACAATCTGCAGAGGTTGGACGATCTTGTA
>BNVG01000279.1 GCA_025997935.1 Synergistales bacterium
TGCCGACGCTCTTGAGGCGCAGTTAAACGTGAAGGCCGACAAGCGGAGCATAAAGTTGCCGGACGCGATAAAGCAGGTCGGGAGCTACAAGGTTTCCATACGTCTTTATGCTGGAGTGCAGGCCGAAAATTTAAGGTTGACCTCCACCATCCCGCCAAGCGCGTCGTTCTCATCCATAAAAATAGGCAACGCGAAGGCGAAGACGAACGCCCAAAGCAAACTCTGGGGAAAGCGCCACGAGTCAAAGGGCGTGAGCGGCGGAAAGGTTCTGCGAAGACTGAGCTTGCGCTGCAAAATCTCACAGAGTTTGTAGTTGAAAAACGAGTCAAAAATAGAGGACAGAAGTATCAGCGACGGCATCATCCACGCGGCTATATCCGCCATGCGAGACGCCACTTCGTTCGCTTCCTCTACGTCTCCGCCAATGCTCTGCGTCATCTGAGAGAGAAAAATTCTCATAGACTCCGCGTCCATCATAAACGGGTTTTGCCCCCTAAGCGACGTCATCAAACCCAAAAGAAGGAGCTTTGAGAGTATGGACACGACGACGCATAGGAAAAGGCATTCGGCGCCTTTTTTTACGCGCCCCAGCGGCAACGTCAGGCCAAGGCAAATTACGCCCTCCCCCAAAAAGAAATAAATCGAGACCCACAAGCCGAATATAGGCATGACAATAAGAGACGCCATCGCAAGACCCGCGACCGCCAGAAAATCATTTTCGCGCGCGCCCAAAATAGCCAAGGGCGTCGGACAGAACAAAAGAGCCGCCATACCTACAAATGGGACAACGGCCCCCGCGCAAAAAAGCATAGCCGACACGAACGCCCCGCAAAAACACAAAGAAAGGGGCGATTTGAAAATACCCCTATTATCTTCGGGATTCCACATAATGCCTATCAGGATATGATGGCGCATGTATTCGGGGAACATTGGAAAATGTTCGGCGGTTACGTGGGAGACGGGACGCTGGCGGTGCTCGCCCCCATAATGGTCTTTAGTATCGCCGGCGGCATTGCCGAACTTTACAACTCGCGTCACAGGCTGAAAGCCGTTCACCCCCTCATAGTCGGACTCATAGGTTTTTGTTCCCTGATGGCGATAATGGAGCCGTCGTCCGACGCCGCCACGCCTTTTCTGTGGATGGGCATCCACGGGCTTTTTGTGGCTATTGTCGTGGCGATTGTCTCGAGCGAGCTTTTTTTGTGCGTATACGATAAAAGCACGCGCCTGAAATTTTTCGTCGGCGTACCCCCAATAATTCATCAAAGCCTTGAAGGCGGCAAAAACGAA
>BNVG01000280.1 GCA_025997935.1 Synergistales bacterium
TAGACGAGGTTATTCAGGACAAACCCCCTTGCCCCCGCCCGCAAAGACGCCATGACATAGCGTTGCGCGTCATAAGACGTCAGCATGATGGCGGCTGTCGGCAGACCCGCCTCCTTGATCTTCTGCGCTATGGCTATGCCGTCAAACCCAGGCATACGTATATCAAGCAAGGCTACGTCCGGCTTCATCTCCTGTATCATCTGCCACGCGCTAAGCCCGTCCTCGGCCTCGCCGATAAGTTCAATTGAGCTTTCGCGCTTCAAAAACTCCGCTATCCCGGCCCTCGTCAGCGGATGGTCATCGGCCAGAATTGTTCTGATAGGCATACGAAACCCTCCTTGTCAGTCTGACCCGAGCCCAATATCGTTCTCTATGGGCCGCAGGGCCAAAATGGTCTCCTGAATAACCTCGTCTAAGGGCAACCCCATCATTTCCGCGCCCTTTTGGATAATATCTCTGTCAACGCCCTTGGCAAAGGCCTTGTCCTTCCATTTTTTCTTCACGGACTTGACCTCGAGGTCGGAGAGAGATTTTGACGGGCGCACAAGCCCCGCCGTAATGATAAGCCCGGTAAGTTCGTCTATTGTGAAAAGCGTCCTCTCCATGTCGTCACGCGGCTCGGCGTCCGAGCATATACCCCATCCGTGCGATTCTACGGCGTGAATAACTATCTCGTCCACACCCTCGGCGCGTAGCAACTCGGGCGCGAGCCGACAGTGCTGAGCCGGGTTGCTCATGGTTTTTTCCCAGTCTATGTCGTGTAAAATCCCGACCACTCCCCAAAGCTCCTCGTCGCCCCCGAAACGGCGCGAGAAATGCCGCATGGTACCCTCCACGGCGCGGGCGTGCTTTATATGGCCTTCGTCCGAGTTGTGCTTTCGCAGTATGACGAAAGCCTCGTCTTTTGTCGGTATCATTAAGATTTGCCTCCCAATGTTAAGACTGAATATTTCAAATTATAGCATAATAGATTTATAAACATCGTTCTCGCTTTAATTTTTGTAAGGTTCCGTGTGCAATGTTATGAGGGAATGCTTCCCCAAAATGGCCTTCAGGCTGTCCTCAAGCGCTTCTGTGACGTCGTGCGAGCGTTTGAGCGACAGGTCTCCGTCCATCAGTATATGCGCTTCGAGGGCCGCGTAAAAGCCTATTCTCCGCGTTCTGATTTTGTGAATGTCCAAGATTTCCGGAAACGCTAAGGCGGCGCGCTCTATCAGATTCAACTGCTCGGGCGCTAAGGACGTGTCAAGAACGTCTTTTATGCTGCTCCATGATATGGATACG
>BNVG01000281.1 GCA_025997935.1 Synergistales bacterium
GAGCCGGGGTGTCCAAACCGGGCGCCGAGCCGCTTATCGACCGCCTCAAGAAGAAGGGAAAGGCAAAGACCCCTACGCTCGACCAGCTTGGCGTCGATTTGACGCAAAAGGGACGCGACGGAGAGCTCGACCCCGTTATCGGGCGTTCCAAGGAAATTAGACGACTGATGCAGGTGCTTTGCCGCAGGACGAAGTGCAACCCCGTCCTGATAGGCGATCCGGGCGTCGGCAAAACAGCCGTAGTAGAGGGATTGGCGCAGCAGATAGCCGACGGAAACGTCCCTGAGCCTCTGCGCGACAAGAGGGTCATACAGCTCAATATAGGCACCCTTGTCGCCGGAACGAAGTACAGAGGGGAATTTGAGGAGCGGCTGCGCCGAATCGTAAAAGAGCTGACGGACTCAAAAGAGGTCATACTTTTTGTCGACGAGGTTCACACCATAGTCGGCGCGGGGAGCGCGGAGGGCACTGTCGACGCTTCGAACATCCTGAAGCCGAGCCTTTCGCGCGGGTATTTTCAGCTTATCGGGGCGACCACTCAGGAGGAATACCGTAAATACATAGAGCGCGACGCGGCGTTAGAACGGCGCTTTCAGCCTGTCAGAGTGGAAGAGCCCAGCATAACGGATTCGGTGCGCATCTTGGAGGGATTGAAAGACCGCTACGAGGTTCATCATCAGGCCGTTATAGAGGAGGCCGCCTTGGTCGCGGCGGCGGAGCTTTCGGCCCGCTATGTAAAAGACCACTTCCTACCCGACAAAGGCATCGACCTCATCGACGAGGCTGGGGCGAGAGCTCGGCTTCGCGCGCTCGACCCGCCGCAGTCCGTCAGAGATTTGGAAAACAGACTTGAGACCACCCGCAGAGAAAAAGACGGAGCTGTCACGGCGCAGAATTTTGAGCTTGCCGCCCGACTGAGGGACGAGGAGCATGCCATAGCCGACAGTTTAGAGCGAGCGCGCGCCGCCTGGCGTGACGGCAGTACCGAGCGTCAGACCATAGTCACGGCCGAGGACATAGCTGAGGTGGTGGCGGAGCTCACCGGCATACCCGTGACGCAGCTCACGGAGGAGGAGTCCGCGCGGCTCCTTAGAATGGAGAAAGAAATAGCGCTTCGCCTTGTGGGGCAGGACGAAGCCATAGGCGTCGTATCCCGCGCTATCCGCAGAGCGCGAAGCGGACTGAGAGACCCGAAAAGGCCGATAGGTAGCTTTCTCTTCATGGGGCCCACGGGAGTGGGCAAGACCGAGCTTGCGCGGTCAGTGGCGCGGTTTTTGTTCGG
>BNVG01000282.1 GCA_025997935.1 Synergistales bacterium
TGCGCCGCAAGTCCATATAACGCTCGTTGCTCAAAGCCTTTATGGGCGCGGTAAATATCACGCGCAAAGAGGCCGGCAGAGTCGTCTCGCCCTCCTCGTTCAAAAGCCCCGCCCAGAGATAAGCGACCAAAGTCTTGCCTGCGCCTGTGGGAGCGGACAGGACAGCGTTGCGCCCCTTTATGTGAGAGTACGCGTTCAGCTGCCACTCATAAAAATCTACTTTTCCCAAAATCTAAAACTGCGCCAGAGGCAAAGTGTCGGGCGAGTGCGGCAGGACGGTGACGCGGGCCGCTTCTCCTTGTCTACGGAACGCTTCCTCTATGGCCCAGTCTATGGACGGCGCGTGAGTGAACTTGAGTTTTTCTTTATCTTCTTTTGTGATGCCGGGAGAATACATAATTATATCGGCCTTTTCACGGGCTATTGCCCAAGCCGTGGCCAAAGACGCGCCCACGCCGTCTTTGAGTTCTCCGCTCTTGAAGCCCTCTACGAGAGCCTTTGACGAACGTCCGGCGTAGTCGGCGAGGTCTGTGTGCACGGGGCTGATTCCCTCGGGGCAGGGCGTCGCGATGATGATTACGCCGCCCTTTTTGACGATCTTCTGGGCCGGGTACGTGGATTTGTGAGCCTGCCAGAAGTCTAAGTCGCACGGATGGCTCCCGGCTATCACTATGTCGGCGTTTTCGTGATAGGGCACTCCGTAGATTTTTTCGCATAGCTCTACGCCGCGTTTGAACACCTTGCGAAAATCCCCCCAAAAAACACCGGCGGTTTCGCCGTCAATGTTCATAACGACGTTCAAAACGGCCTTCAGTTTAACCTTATCCGCCATCTCGTCCATATCTCGTCTGACGGGGTTGTCGGCTACGCCCAAAAACATGTCGCCGCTCCGGCATGACAAAAAGTGAATTGCGGCCGTCGTCAGAGGCCCACAGACGCCGGGCTGGATTATCTTGGATGAGCCCGAAAAGCCAGGGATATGGTGCGGAACTATGGAGCCCAAGGCTATAAGAGCGTCGCACTCCATTATACGTCGGTTGACTATGAGGGGCGTACCCTGGGAGGTCTCGCCCAAATTCGTGAGGTTGTTCTCGTTGCGCCACTCGTGGTTGATGACTTTTACGCGCGCGGTTACGTCTTTACCTACCTTGGTCTCTATCTCCTGCGCGCTCATATAGCGGTGAGTCCCCAAGGCTATGATTATCAGGATAGACGAGTCGGGGACGCCGGCGGCGTTCAGGTGGTCGAGCAGGGGCGGAAGCAGCTTATCCGCGGGCG
>BNVG01000283.1 GCA_025997935.1 Synergistales bacterium
GGCAAATCACTGACTACTATTTTATTATCATACGTGGCGTCAACATAATAGTTGCCGCCTTCATTAAAAAGACTTTTCAAGACGTGGCGCGCTCGCAGAGAAGCCGAGAATATGGTCGGCTTTCAGTTGGATAGGGCTGTGGTTTCCTTCAGCGCCGATGACGTTTCGAGCGTTCCGTCGAAAGGGATAGTTTCTCTCGGGGGGAACGGCATTTAACGGGGTCGGCACAGGCAAGGCAACGACAGCCTTAGCTGTCGGCTTCGGTTGGCTTTGCGGTACGGACTGCTTCACGGACGACTGGGTTGTTCTGGCCACGGGCGCTTCTTTTATGACGGGCAGACCCGCCACCGCCGGCCGACTCTCCGAAAAAAAGAAAAGTCTCCCTGCGATAAACAAAAGCGCCATAGCTACAATCCCTATCAGCGGGAGCATTATATCACCAAAGGATAAAACAAACCTCCTCGATTTAGATTCGCTCATGAACCACAACTCACGTTATTCAACTATACTGCTGTCTTTTTCTGAATATGGCCGGAGTGTCATAAGTCGTCTTGGGCATTCCCCTGAATATATCCTCTTCTCCCGACGCCACATCAGAACCCTCAATCGTAATAGGTCCTCTCCCGCTCGAAAGAAGCCCTCTGCGCCCCGGCCCGCCCGAGCTGTTTATCGGCGCGTTTCCGCCGCCTTCGGCTTTTTTGCGCGTAAGCGAGTCGGAAAGCCCCGTGGCTATGACCGTGACGCGTACGTTGTCGCCCATTTCGTCGTTTATGACATGTCCCAAAATAGTCTGCACTCGACCGTCAGTCACGGTATTTACAAGGTCGGCGGCCTTCTTTATCTCTCGCAGCGTCATGTCCGATGAACCTTCCACGTTGACTATGGCGTTAGTCGCCCCGTCAATGGTATGGGACATCAGGGGCGCCTTGATAGCTATCTTGGCGGCCGCCTCCGCCGCGTTCTCGCCGTCCGCGACGCCCACGCCCATAATAGCGGAGCCGGACTTTTGCATAACCGTCCTGATGTCGGCAAAGTCAAGATTGATATGCCCGGACTTCACTATCAAATCCGTGACGCCCTGAACCGCCTGACGCAACACTTCGTTTGCCATTTTATAGGCGTCGACCATCTTGATGTTATCGTCCGCCTGCGTCAAAAGGCGCTCATTCTCCACGATAAGAAGGGCGTCAACTTTATCTCTCAGCTGTTCTAAACCCTGCTGTGCAACCTCGGCACGGCGCACCCCCTCGAAACCGAACG
>BNVG01000284.1 GCA_025997935.1 Synergistales bacterium
GGCATTGCTATTTTCCTCCAACGCGTTTCCAAATCTCTTGATAGGCCCCCTCGACGTTGCCCATGTCGCGGCGGAAGCGGTCTTTATCCAATTTTTCATTTGTGCTCGCGTCCCAGAAGCGGCAGGTGTCCGGGGAGATTTCGTCACCTAGCAAAAGCGAGCCTTTATGAAGACCGTATTCAAGTTTGAAGTCCACGAGCAAAACGTTCTTCTCGGCCAAAAATTCAGTCAACACCGAGTTTACTTTGAGGGAAACCCGTTCGAGCTCGTCAAGCTGTTCTGGCGTGGCTATATCGAGAGCCGCGACGTGAGAACGGTTGATAAGCGGGTCGCCAAGCGGGTCGCTCTTATAGTAAAACTCCACGACTGGCCGCTTTAACCTGCGCCCCTCCTCCCAGCCGAGGCGCTTGGCCAAGCTACCCGCGGCGATGTTGCGGACTACCACTTCTATGGGTACGATGGCGAGCTTTTTCACAAGCATATCGCGCTCGTTCAGCTTTTTAACGAAATGCGTAGCCACGCCATTTGACTGCAAAAGCTCGAAGAAGAACGACGATATGGAGTTGTTCAGTACGCCCTTGGACTGAATTGTCCCCTTCTTCTCGCCGTTGAACGCCGTGGCGTCGTCCTTGAAATACACCCGGTACTCATCGGAGTTGTCCGTCGTAAAAACCTTTTTTGCCTTCCCCTCGTAAAGCATTTTTTCCTCAAAAGCCATATTTACATCCCCCTTTCGGCAATATCAAAAAACTCTAAGCGGCTTGACCTCACCGCTTAGAGTTAATTTTGTTCTGCAACGCAACGTTCTTGTGGCGCACTGCTTCCGATTGCTCCTTACGAAAAAAATCTAAACTTTTAGCGATACTCTCGTATTTTAACGCCAAAATGGACAATGCGTAAAGCGCCGCGTTCTTCCCCCCGTCTATGGCCATAGTCGCCACAGGGACGCCCGAAGGCATCTGCGCTATGCTGAGGAGGGCGTCCGTGCCCTTGAGAGCGCCGCTGGCTATGGGTACGCCCACGACCGGCAAAGTCGTATGAGCCGCTATGACGCCCGGCAAATGCGCCGCCCCGCCCGCCGCCGCTATAATGACCTCGATACCCTTGGCCTTGGCTGAGACCGCAAACTCCCGAACGACATCGGGCGTTCTGTGCGCCGACGCGACCAAAATCTCGGCCTCGACGCCGTTGTCTTTCAACAGTTGAAACCCGCTCTCCATCACCGGCCAGTCCGAGTCGCTCCCTAAAACAATTC
>BNVG01000285.1 GCA_025997935.1 Synergistales bacterium
AATCCGACGAAATGAGGAGCGTAAAAATGAAGGGAATCGTATTTGAAGGAACACAGAAGCTTGCTGTAAGAGATTTGCCAATTCCCACGGCCAAAGATGGTTGGGTTCTGATTAAGGTATCTCACGCCGGAATCTGTGGAAGCGATATGACCATCTACTTCGGAAAACACCCAAGAGCCAAGGCTCCTCTTGTTTTGGGGCACGAATTTTCCGGTTACATCGCCTCTCCACATCCTACATTGCCAGAGGGGACTCTGGTCACCGTATATCCTTATCTGTCCTGCGGCGAGTGCGATATATGCGAAAGCGGCGGAAGGCATGCCTGCGTAACGCTCAAACTTATAGGCATAGACCTTGACGGCGGTATGGCGGAGTACGTTCTGGTTCCGTTTGACAGCGTCTACAAAGCGCCGGAAAATATTTCTCCCAAACTTGCGGCTTTTATCGAGCCTATAGGTATTTCGGTGCATTCGATGCGCCACGGAGGTTATCGCCCCGGCGACAGGGTCGTTGTCTTTGGAGCCGGCAGTATTGGACTTGCGGTAGCTCTTACGGTGCGCCAATACGGGGCAAACGACCTTATCATATTCGAGCCAAATCCGGTTCGCTTAGAGGTGGCCAAATCGTTGGGGTTTGACGCTCTTCCATTCGGCCCCGACGCGGTAAATGAAATTTACAATAGGACAGGTAGCGGAGCGGACTGTGTGTTTGACTGTGCTGGACACCAATCGGTTATCGACGTTTTGCCGGACGCCGTAAGGATTAACGGCAAAATTATCTTGGTCGCCGGATACAAAAACCCGCCGCAGATGAACTTTCAAAAGGGCATGATGCGCGAGTTTGTCATACAGTTTGTTCGCAACTGCACAAGGCGAGACTTTGAAATAGCCTGCGCGCTGACCGGCAGAGAGCCCGGATATGAAAAATTGGTGAACTACGCGCTGCCGGTGGAAGAAGCGCAAAAGGGTTTTGATCTGTTGAGCGCTCCAAGCGACGCGGTCAAAGTGATGTTCGCATTTGAATAGTGAGGGAAGTGAAGCATAAATGGGACAGTTAGAAGGCAAGGTGGCTGTCGTTACAGGAGCGAACCGTGGGATAGGAAGGGCAGTTGCGGTAGCTTACGCCCGTGAAGGGGCTCATGTCGTTCTTGTATGCCGCAGCGCGCCGGACGAGACAATGAAAGAGATTGAGAGCGCGGGTGGAAAAAGCGCGGCGTTTCGATATGATTTTTCTGATGTGGAAGGCATTGAA
>BNVG01000286.1 GCA_025997935.1 Synergistales bacterium
TCCCGAACGACATCGGGCGTTCTGTGCGCCGACGCGACCAAAATCTCGGCCTCGACGCCGTTGTCTTTCAACAGTTGAAACCCGCTCTCCATCACCGGCCAGTCCGAGTCGCTCCCTAAAACAATTCCGACCAACGCCACAGTAAATGCACTCCTCGCGTTCATCTTAAAAAACAAGGATAATCCTATACTTTATTGAAAATTTGTCAACTTGTCTTTTGCTTGACCGCTATGGGAAATCCTTTTCAGGCATCAAAGTTGACATACTATAAAACTATTGTCATACTTAATTTTATATGTAGGGCATAAAACAAAAAATCTTACATAGCACAAAGAAGCGGAAGGAGATGGAATATAATGGAAATGCTTACGGTATCGACTAAGGGGCAAATCACCATACCGGCTCGTTTCCGGAAAAGATATGGCATTAAAGCAGGCGATAAGGTGTTTACCGAAGGACATGATACTGGTTTTTTTATCAAGAAGCCGGTAGATATATTTGCTTTGGAGGGATTTTTATCGGGTGTTCATATTCCTGACGACGAAGAGGACTTGCTGACCCCTGAAATGGGCCGTCAAATTATGGAGCGCGAATAAGCATGAAGTATTTTATCGATAGTAATGTATTTTTGCGCTATTACAGCCACGATGACGCGGCACAAGGAAAACAGGTAAAGACCCTGCTTATTAAAGCCAAAGAGCGCAAGATAGAAATATATTGCGCTCCGCCGGTATTCTTTGAAGTCGCGTGGGTGCTTAAAAGCGCTTACAGCTTAAAAAATGAGGAAATTTTGAATGTTTTGGAATCTATGTTGAGCACTCCCAATCTGCAAGTTCTTGACGAGGATATAGTCAGAGATGCGATAACCCTTGCTCATGAAACAGGACAGGGTTTTGCAGATAGCTATATCGCGGTTACAGCAAAAAAATTCGGAACAGGAGTAGCGACTTTCAATCAAAAACATTTTTCTAAACTCGGCGCTACGCTGTATCCGTTCAATGATTAGATATTATATTTATGCCAGTATGGAGGCGCGGTGAGAGTTTACCCCCGCGCCGTCCTATTAATCCGAACGCTAACTATGAACCTTTTTTGAACCTTTTTTTCTTGCGGTAAGTATAGTCATTTAATTTAAGTAAATCTAAAACAACACCGATAACATAAGCATGACATACGATAAAAAATTCAGGAAACAAGCTATAGCGTATAAAGACAACGGACACACATTCAAAGAACTCAATGA
>BNVG01000287.1 GCA_025997935.1 Synergistales bacterium
CGCCTGTGATATGGAAGTGGTTGAATCAATTGCCAAACGCCACAATCTGTTGGTGTTGCCGGACGCCGCTCAGGCGATAGGCTCTTTGTACAAAGGCCGCTCTCTTTGCTCATATGGACACATGGCGGCTTTGAGTTTTCACGAGACAAAGAACATCCACTGTGGCGAGGGGGGCGCTCTTTTGATAAACGACCCCGTTTTTGTGGAGCGCGCCGAAATCGTCATGGAAAAAGGGACGGATCGCAGTAAGTTTTTCAGAGGCGAAGTGGACAAGTATTCCTGGGTTGACATAGGCTCCTCTTTTTTGATAAACGAGACAACGGCGGCGTTTTTGTACGCTCAGCTTGAGCGCGCCGATGAAATAATCAGACGCCGCGTCGAGTTGTGGAATCGTTATTATCTCGAACTGGAACCCTTAGAAAAAGAAGGTAAACTTCTGCGTCCAACGCCGACAAAAGATTGCGTCCATAATGGCCATATATTCAGGATTTTACTGAACGACGCCGCCACAAGGGATGGGTTGATCTACGCGCTGAAAGCAAAAGGCATAGGCGCTGTGTTTCACTATATACCACTCCACAACGCGGCTATGGGCGTACGTTTTTGCGACAAGCGACTGCCTGTGACTGAGGAATACTCGGCCAGACTTTTACGCCTGCCCCTTTTTATTGATTTGAGCGGCGACGACATGGCGTACGTTGTGAAATCCTTGAGGGAGGCGCTTTAATGAAAATCATCGACGCGTTCTGGGAACGCCGCAATTTGGGCATGGACGTCACGGAAATTGTTCTGGATAAGAACGACATCGAGAACGAGCCGGACACTTTGTTGCTTCTCAGGCGACATATCGTTCCGCGCCACTATCTTGTCATAAAGACACCGCTCGGCGCCATATCTTTTATGGCGAAATTGCAGGCTATGGGGTTTATCTTCTTGGAGTGTCAATATAATATTTCAAGAACCATAAAGGATTACGTGGTTCCGTCCAAATATAAGTCCGTGAGTGAACGCCTCTCCTTCGAACCGCTGTCTGACGACACAGCGGAGTGGGAGAAACTATGCGACGCCATTGGCGATGATATGTTCACAACTGACCGCATAGCTCTCGATCCGCTTTTTAGCGTGGCTATCGCCAACAAAAGATATAAAAATTGGCTGATGGATATGAAAAAAACTAAGTTACTAATACGCATAGAGCAATAAAAGACTGTCACAACGTACGTCACGAAGTATGATATTAT
>BNVG01000288.1 GCA_025997935.1 Synergistales bacterium
CCGTCTTCTGCTTGAAAAAAAAAATAAGGAAAAAGAAAAGGAAAAAGAAGATCCTACAAATAAGCGTGGTGCAGCTAGTGCAGGTGGGAGTGGAGCTCAGGTTACTGCGGAACAAGTTGAGACTTTAACAAGAGAAAGAGAAGTTCTTAGAACTAAGGCGACTAGCGCTGAGAAAAAAGCTCAGAGGTTGGCAGAAGAAAATCAGGCGCTCAGGTATGAGCGTGATCGAGTTGTGGAGAAGGCAAATAGCAAAGAAGCTGAATCTGAAGCCAAGCTTGCTGCTGAGAAGCAGAAAACTGCTGACCTCGCTGCCCGACTTAATGCCGCTGGTATTGCGACGGAATAGGGAACACAAGGCTAAACCAATTCAACGAATGTACCAGAATAACACCGATAAGTAAAAGACTTTAAAAAACACTTTCTTGTGCGCCATCGGTTAGAGCAATATAGAGTGATATAGCGCACAAGAGAGAGTAAGGCAATGATAATAGACCTCTTGCATAACTAAGTATTAAATTCAGAATTACAAATACCTGCAATCAAGTTAAATCGCAGTCCAAAGCGTCTTTTGCTATTACTTATCTATCTTTTTAGACTATTTTGAACCTTTTTACCCCCCCTCCACCTATCTTTTCTTACTCCTTGCTATCCTTACTGTTTTGTCAAACGTCCCTTTCTTTACTCCCATTAATCGCCTAAACCCATTCCATCTGTTTCCGCACGCTTTCTTTTTCTGTTTCATAGTACTTCTTTGTACTTTTATATATTAGTTATGCAAGAGGTCTAATATACAATCCGTTGTCTTTGTTTGGGTTTGACAGTTTGGCAAAAGCCAAGTCCAACACTGTTGTGAGATCCCATAAAGGCCTGACAAATAAAGTTTTAATATGATCAAATAAATCAAGAAGAAAACCACAAAATACTCCAAATAGATAAAACCTAAGGCTAGTGGACTCTAGAAGCGAGAGCTTAAGTAAATTAAGAGCATACGAGCCTGGTGAGTTTGCCAACCAAGTTTATATTACCTTAAAAATAATCAAGAATAAATAATTTTAATACTTAAAAAACAAAGAAGAATTATTTTGAAGATAGTTTTGTCTTTATTCTTAGGACTTTGAAGGTTAGTTTCCAAGAGAAAGAGTTTAAGGAAACAGGCAAAAAAAGAAGAAGGGAAGGAACAAAGAAGGCATGAGAAAAGAAGATTTTTTTTTTCAAGCAGAAAACGG
>BNVG01000289.1 GCA_025997935.1 Synergistales bacterium
CCTTCGGCATACGCGAGAAACTCGTGCTTTCCGCGTTTGTCGTCACTCTCGTGCTTATCGTGTATGGTTGCAAGGAGTGGGGCTGGTATTTTGAGGAAATTTCCGCGACGTTCCTTTTGATGGCCGCCGCCGCCGCCATCATTATGGGCTGGGGGCCCAACGTAGTCGCGAACAAGATAGTGGTCGGCCTGAACGACATAGCTATGGCCTGTATGATGGTAGGTATAGCGCGCGGCATATTGGTCGTTCTGCGTCAGGGACACATCATCGATACGATAGTCTATAACATGTCGCTCCCTCTTAACGAACTTCCCACCTGGCTTGCCGGAGAGGCTATGCTTGTCTTGCAGACACTGCTCAACTTCCTGATTCCCTCCGGCTCCGGACAGGCCGCGACGAGTATGCCGATAATGGTGCCGCTGTCCGATATCCTTGGGATTTCCCGTCAGGTTGCCGTTTTGGCGTTCCAGTTTGGCGACGGTATCTCCAACATCCTGTGGCCGACGGCCTTCGCGCCCGTCGTGGCCGGACTTGCCGGCATCAAACTGGGAACTTGGTGGAAATGGTTTGTGCCGCTCTTCGGCTGGATATTACTAACGCAGATGGTTCTTGTAGCGGTGGGTATTTATATCGGCTGGTAAGGAAAACCACAAAAGACTCTCCGGCGTGAATGTCTCACGCCGGAGAGATAGATATCGCTGACATCGCTATCCGCAAAAACAAAGAAGCACGGCCTCCGTCGCGGCGCGCCGCTGACAACTTCTTTGTTCTTCATAAGGAACTTGTCAGGAAAGTCGATATAATACTGATCATGCAAGAAACAAAATTGCCCCTTTTCCATTTTTAATATCACCTACATAAATAAGACGCTATCAATACGACAGCGTCTTATTGTAAAGTATTTTTATCCCGACCATTTATAAGCCGCATATCGGGGAGCGAACAACATTTTGTGTACTGCGAGGGACGCAAGAGAAAATACATTGAAACAGCGCTCCGTTTCCCGTGGTGCTGTTTACTGTTTATACCAATTCGCAATCGACATATTGAAAATAGGAGATTAACTATCTGTTTAGTCATGATATATCAACGGTTTCTAAATAGGTTAAATCCCTATAGTTCGCTGATTGGTATAAAATTAAAACGATAGTGATTATCATGCTGAAATTTTCGTTTCGTGATCTAATTTTTGCGAGGGAATAACGTCTTGACTCAAGTGAGCC
>BNVG01000290.1 GCA_025997935.1 Synergistales bacterium
AATTGCGTGAGGGTCTGGAACGGCCGCGAAGTTTCCGAGGATGCACAAGTCCTGTTTGCCCTCTTTCAGGTAATCCAAAAACGCGGCCCACTCCAAAATCTGAATTTCCACCTCTACGCCGATTTCCTTAAACCCGGCCTGAACAATTGTGGCCATGGCCTGTCTGTCCGAGCGCTCGTTGGTGACAAGCACGAGCTTCTCGGGTTTGAAACCGGCCTCCGCCAAAAGAGCCTTGCCCTTTTCCGGGTTGTACTCCTGTATCGCGTTGTGCTCTTTGTCGTAGTATATAACCCCGGGAGGCAGCGGGTTTTCCGCCGGGCTGCACCCTATGTTTCGGAAAACGCTTTGCACGATGCCCTTTACGTTGACCCCAAGCGCCAGAGCCTGACGGACTTTGGGGTTGTCGAGTCCGGGCTTTTGGGTGTTGAATCCTAAGAAGTTTGTGGCTGACGGGCGGTTGTCCTTATAGACCACGAAGCGAGGATCCCCTTCGAGGCGCAGGAGGTCGCTGGTGGAGGGAAGATAGATGAGATCCACGGCGCCGCTTTCCAGCTCGATGGCCCGAATGTTGGCCTCCGGAATAGCGCGAATAACTAAGGTTTTGTATTTTGGCTTAGGGCCCACGAAGTCCTCGAATCGCTCAAGTACGACCCTGTCTCCCTTTCTCCAGCTTTCAAAGCGGAAGGGCCCGGAGCCCACGGGGTTCTGATTGTATGCCTCGCCCGCAGACTCGACGGCCTTGCGATTGAGAATCCCGGCCCATGGAACTGTGAGGTTCATGATAAAGGGCGTAGAAGCCTGCTTCAACGCTATATCCACGGTGTAGTCGTCAACGGCTTTCACTGAGGCAATGTCCGACGTGAAGGTGCGCACCGCCGCGCCCGCCGGCGATATGGCGCGTTCGAGCGTGAACACAACGTCGTCGGCCTTCACTTCTTCGCCGTTGTGGAACTTCAAGCCCTTTTTCAGATAGAAACGGTAAAGGGTCGGCGAAACGACCTCATACCTTTCCGCCAGCTCAGGAACAACGTTCAGATCGTCGTCCAACTCGATGAGCGTCTGATAAATATGCCGAGCCACCTGCCAGTAGGGCGCGTCGTTTGTCGTGATGGGGTCGCACGTGCAAATATCGTAGCCGTTCCCGTAGACGAGCGTGTACTTTCCGGAGGAACTCGCGGCGACGTCCTGGCAGGTGGCTCGGCATATTTATCAGGCG
>BNVG01000291.1 GCA_025997935.1 Synergistales bacterium
CCCGCGAGCCTGCCGCCGTGAGACGGCCCAATACATAGAGCACTATAACGAGCATCGACCTCATGCAGCTTTAAAGGATAAAACTCCGGCAGAGGTTTACGCGGGAAAGAAAAAGATTGTTCTTTTTATGAAGTAATAATCTTCAAATAATAAAGCTTAAAGATTGTTGATTTTTTGTCTTGACAAAGGGATCCACTTTACCCTTCTTTGTCGGTATGTATGTTATGTCACTGCTCCATACCTGGTTTGGACGTTCAATGGACAGGCCCTTCAGCAAATACGGATACTTGCAATGCTCTTTGTTTGGTCTGCTCAGCCTCGGTTTGGGATAAATCGCCTCTATGCCCATCTGTCTCATCAGGCGTCTGACCCTCTTGCGATCTACGTTCCGCCATTTGAAGTCCCTGTTCAGTTGCTTAGTGATGCGTCTGGCGCCGTAATACGGGCGTTCCGTATATATGCGGTCAATCTCAGCCATCAATCGTTGATTCTCTTCATTCTCACCAGCTTGTTTGTAGTAGTACGTGCTCCTGCGCAGCCCTATTAGCTCACACTGCCGACGCACGGATATCTTTTTGTGTTGCGGCTCGATAAAACAGCGCCTATCTCCCGGATATTTCTGTATATTTTTTTTTGAGCCAGTCGGCCTCTACTTTCAACTGGCCGATCTGTCGGTAAAGGTCCGCTTCTTTGATTTCTGCCGCTTTGGCGTCCCTCGATGCGCTCTTGCTGAATATCTCGCTCGCTCTCTCCTGGAGTTCTTTTTTCCAGTTGGCAATCTGACTCGAATGAACCTGATGCTCACTTGCCAGCTCTGCGAGAGTCTTCTGCTCCAGAAAGGCCTCCATCGCTACCTTTGCCTTAAATTCCGCACTGTATCTTTTTCTCATGTTTACGCTCCTTTTTCTTTTTTAAGGAGCTATTTTACCAGATCGTTCGCCGTTGTTTTATTGCTTAACCCAACTTTTACAGCAAAACACAAAAAAAATAAATCTAAAAAAACTGCTGAAATCTTGATATTTCAGCAGTTTTTTTGTTGCGATATGTTTCTCATTGTGATATATTTATATAGACGCGTAAATGGCGTATAGACACTTAAATAGCATATACACGAATGGGAGTGCAAAGATGTACATTGCTTGCACAAAAAATCACGGTACTGATTATCTCCAAGTGCATGAAGCGTATTCCATCAAAGAAAACGGAGTGACGA
>BNVG01000292.1 GCA_025997935.1 Synergistales bacterium
CATAGCCGCGCTTGCTTCAGAGTAGAGACCGATGGTCTCCATATCCTGAAAACGCTCCGGGAAATCGGTCAGAGGAGTGACGCGAATCTCTCCTCTGATTCCGTGAGCGGATGAAACTCGTCCGATGAGAATACGCTCGTTATTCTTCGACGATATCGACATCCACCCTCTCTCCGGCCTTAACGGCGGCGGCTTTGGCCAAAAGACGAATCGCGTTGATGGTGGCTCCACGCTTTCCGATAATACGACCAACATCCTCATGCGAAACGCGAATCATTACCTTGATACCGTTTTCGCCGTCGCTGCTTTCGACGCTCACCTCGTCAGGCTGGGTGACAAGATATTTCGCGACATACTCGACAAGTTCTTTATAGCTGGCCATTATGGCACCTCCCGGAAATAAGTACATAAAACGGTGAAATATAGAGCATTTGCATTATACACTTTTCAGATTAGTAAATCTATTTATGCTTTCTTGGAAGCGGCAAATTTCTCCCAAATCCCCTGCTTCTTCAAAAGCCCCTTAGCGGTCTCGGACGGCTGGGCTCCTACGCCGAGCCAATAGAGAGCGCGTTCTTCCTCTATGGAAACCGTGGCCGGGTCGGTCATGGGGTCGTAGGTTCCGAGCAACTCAATAAAACGCCCGTCCCTCGGGGCGCGGGAATCAGCCACTACAAGCCTGTAAAACGGAGCTTTTTTCTTTCCGAAACGTGATAAACGAATACGTACTGCCATAAGACAAACACCTCCTGAAAATAAGTGAAAACGATTAAAATCCGAACTTTCGGCCTCCGCCGAACATGGATTTAAGATTAGCGCCCTTTCCGCCGGATGAAAAAGCCTTGAAAAGTTTCTTCATCTGTTCGTATTGGGCGAGCAACTGATTGACCGCCTGAACCGATGTCCCTGAGCCGAGAGCTATGCGCCGCCGCCTCGAGCCCTTTATGATAGCCGGATTGCGTCTCTCGCCGCGAGTCATGGACTGGATTATCGCCTTGCTTTTGGTTATCGCGGAGTTGTCTACGTCCTCTCCGCCTCCGGCTATCGTAAAGGGCTCGAGGCGGCGGCGCATAGCTCTCGGCTCAGGGACATCGGTTCAGGCGGTCAATCAGTTGCTCGCCCAATACGAACAGATGAAGAAACTTTTCAAGGCTTTTTCATCCGCCGAACATGGATTTAAGATTAGCGCCCTTTCCGCCGGATGAAAAAG
>BNVG01000293.1 GCA_025997935.1 Synergistales bacterium
GGCCACAAAGCCCATTATGGTCTCAAGCACCTGCCCCAAGTTCATTCGGCTCGGGACGCCCAAGGGATTCAAAACCACATCGACGGGCGTGCCGTCGGACAGATAAGGCATATCTTCCACAGGCAGAATGCGGCTGACAACGCCCTTGTTTCCGTGACGTCCGGCCATCTTGTCGCCTACCGTGATTTTGCGCCACTGAGCCACGTAGACCTTTACGGTTCTGTTCACTCCGGTGTTGAGAGCTTCAGGGTTTTCCTGACGGGTCATCTGCTTTACGGCTACTATCTTGCCCCGCGCGCCGTGCGGAAGTTTAAGTGAATTATCACGCACTTCACGCGCTTTTTCTCCAAATATCGCGCGCAAGAGCTTTTCTTCCGGCGTCTGGTCGGATTCTCCCTTTGGCGTGACCTTGCCGACTAATATGTCGCCGGCGTTGACCTCAGCTCCGATGCGGATAATTCCGTCATCGTCAAGGTTTTTGAGCATATCTTCTCCGACGTTGGGAATATCGCGCGTTATCTCCTCGGGGCCTAATTTTGTCTCTCGAGCCTCAATTTCGTACTCCTCTATATGAATGGAAGAAAATTTATCCTCCTTGACCAAGTTTTCACTGAGCAGGATAGCGTCCTCGAAATTGTAGCCCTCCCAAGGCACAAAGGCAACCAACACGTTCTGCCCGAGGGCCAGCTCTCCGTTATCTATGGCCTGTCCGTCGGCTATAACTTCGCCTTTTTCGACTTGGTCGCCTTTTTTGACGGTAGGACGCTGATGAATGACCGTACCCTGATTTGAGCGCCTGAATTTAATCAGGTTATAGGTTCGGCTACGGCCTTTTTTTGGCGTTACCTCGATATGCTCGGAGTCGACTTTGACAACCTCGCCGGACTCCACGGCCACTACACAAGAGCCGGAATCCTTGGCTATGCGGTGCTCTATACCTGTGCCTACAATAGGGGCCTCCGGGAAAATCAGGGGCACGGCCTGGCGCTGCATGTTAGACCCCATCAAAGCCCTGTTGGCGTCGTCATGCTCGAGGAACGGAATCAGCGACGTCGACGGTTTTTTTATCGAGAGCGCGCATCGCGAACATTTCGCGCACAATGCACACTATGTCTTCAAGAGTGAGAAGCCGTTTTGTCTCAGGCATGTCTAAGCCAAGCCGTTTGTTAAGTTTATAGCGTCC
>BNVG01000294.1 GCA_025997935.1 Synergistales bacterium
TCAAGAGCCATTCCATACGCGTCGCCTGCGCGGGAGCGGCGAAGCGCCAGAGTAAAATGCAAAAAGATACCGCGAGAAACCGGGCGAGGCGCATATTACCGGCCCTCTTCCCACAAGGTATAGAACCCCTCATCGTCGGGCGTTCCACGCGCTCCCAAGAAGTCCAAAACGGCCCTTCCGGCCTTGCGCGCCGCGGCTATCTCGCTTTTGGGCAACCCGGCGTGATTGAAGCGCGGGTTTTCTCCGGCATATACGACCTCTATCCGGCGCTTGCCGTTCGGTTTTGTCACGGATACGCGCGTCGGCGCGACGGATACTCGCGTTACGCGGGCGGGCGCGCTTGTTTTTTCGACGTCCACGGCTAAGATAACGCTTCGCTCCCGCGGCTCGGTTCTTTGATGGGACACGAAATTTCCAAGAGACCACGCGACGACGCGCGTACTTTCGCCGTTCAATATCTCGACAGGCTGTAAAACATGAGGGTGCGTACCGATGACGAGCGTCGCCCCGCCATCTAACGCCCAGGACGCGGCGTCTTTTTGACTCTTCGAGGGCGCGTACTGATATTCGTTGCCCCAATGAAAGCAGGCTACGATAAAGTCGGGATTCGATGTCGCCGCCTGTGATATGGCGTCCTTGACGCCCTGTTCCGTGATGATGTTGAGAGATATATCCCCGGATACGGGCGCGCGGTTGCTGCCGTAGCTGAAGTTTACGAAGGCCCACTTGAGCCCCGACTGTTCGACTTGCAAAAAAGCGCTGGCTTCCCCGTCGTTCTTGCGAAGCCCTGTCCACAGAATACCGGCGTTATCCAAAACCTCCGTCGTCCTGAGCGCGCCGGAAAGCCCTCTGTCGAGAATATGGTTGTTCGCCAAGGTGACGATATCGACGCCTATATCGGTCAGCGCGTCAGCCAGAGAATCTGGGGTGTTGAACGACGGGTATCCGGCAAAGCCGGCGTCCGGGCCGGCGAAAACCGTTTCGAGGTTGCCCACGATGAGGTTTTTATTTGCGTCTTTGGACATGAAAAGGGGTTTCACTCTGCGAAACTGCGGCGTGAAGTCCCATTCGCCTACCGATTTTTTAGCGCTCTCGACTTGTTCTATATGGGCCATAATGTCCCCGACAAAGACGGCGCGCGCGCGTTTTGCCTCTTCGGCCATGACTGG
>BNVG01000295.1 GCA_025997935.1 Synergistales bacterium
TTCAGCGGCTCAGCGATCCGTTTCTTTTGCCGGATATGCGTGCTGCGGTGGAGCGGACGTTGGCGGCGGTGGACGCGGGGGAGCGGATCGTGCTTTTTGGGGATTACGATGTGGATGGGGTCACTTCTCTGGCACTTTTGGCGCGGATGCTGCGGGTTTATGGGGCGGAACCGGCTTGTTTTTTGCCGGATCGCAGGGAGGAAGGTTACGGGCTGAGCGCGGAGGGCGTGGCGCGGTGTTTGGAGGAGCACGAGCCGACGCTTCTCATCGCCGTGGACTGTGGGACGGCGGCGGCGGGGGAGATTGCGGAGCTGGCGGCACGGGGCGTGGATGTCGTGCTGCTGGATCACCATGAGTGCCAGGCGGAGCTGCCGCGTTGTGTGGCGTTGGTGAACCCGAAGCGGGCGGATGCCGAGGCGGATTACCGTTACCTGTGCAGCGCGGGACTGGTGTTCAAGTTCTGCCATGCGCTACTGAAAACGCGTCCGGCGCCGGGGTTTGATTTGCGGGAGACGCTGGATTTAGTGGCGCTGGGGACGGTGGCAGACATCGTGCCGCTGGTGCGGGAAAATCGCATTTTAGTCCGGCGCGGGCTATTGCAAATGGCGCAAACCCGCTGGCCGGGGCTGAGTGCGCTACAAAAAGTGACGGGAACCCGAGCGCAGCTTACGCCGGGGCAGGTGGCCTTTCAGCTTGCCCCGCGCCTGAACGCCGCCGGTCGCCTGGGCACGGCGCGGGATGCGCTGGAACTGCTTCTCACCGACGACCCCGCACGGGCGCACGCGCTGGCGCAAACTCTGAACGCGCAAAACCGGGAGCGTCAGCAAGTGGAAGCTCAGGCAGCGGCGGACGCAGAGGCCAAAGCAGACTTCGACGCCGCCCGCGACGCCGCCGTAGTAGTCGGCGCATCCGGCTGGCACCCCGGCGTGCTCGGCATTGTCGCCGCCCGCCTTTGCCGCAAATACCATCGCCCCGCGCTCGTCATCGGTTTTGATGAAACCGGCCTCGGCAAAGGCAGCGGACGGAGCATCGCGGGCATCTCGCTGGTAGAGCTATTGGCGAACTGCGCGTCGCTGCTGGAGAAATACGGCGGGCACGAAATGGCGGCGGGGTTAACCGTGCGAGAAGAGCACTTTGCGGCCTTCCAGACGCTCTTTCATCAAC
>BNVG01000296.1 GCA_025997935.1 Synergistales bacterium
GCGGACAGGGCGGAAACGGACCGGGAGACGTGCCGCGCGCTGAACGTGACCGCTCCGGGCGTTATGGCGGAGGAAGCGGAAAAACGGGGCGCGTGGATGGTTCACTACTCGTCGGATTATGTTTTCAACGGCCAAAACACCCGTCCGTGGACCGAGGACGACGAGCCCGACCCTATAAATTATTACGGGCAGTCGAAATTGGAGGGAGACCTCGCGATAATGCGAAACTCCTCAAGATATTTGATTTTTCGCACAAGCTGGGTGTACGCCTCCCGAGGCTCGAACTTCCTGCTCACTATGCTGCGTCTCTTTGCCAACAAAAAAGAAGTGCGCGTCGTGAACGACCAGATTGGCGCGCCGACGTGGGCGCGTTATCTGGCGCAGGCTACGCTTTTGTCTCTAAAACAGGCCATGAACAACGACGACGCCGGGTTGTCAGGTGTATATAATCTTGTGGCCTCCGGCTCAACGTCATGGTATGATTTTGCCCGTGAGATTAAAGAGTATGCGGGCTTTGATGTATCCGTGAATCCGATTACGTCGGCGGAATACCCCGTGCCGGCGGCGAGGCCCGAGTGGTCGGTTTTGTCCCTGGAGAAAATCGAACGCGTGTTCGGCGTTTACGCCGCTTCGTGGCGGGATGCGGCGAGGCTTTGCATTGATGAGATAAAGGAGGTATAGCTTATGATGGAAACGCAATTCGCGCAGTTTGAATCCGTAATTGAAAACGGCGTTATTCGGGTTCCTGAGCGTTTCATTGCGACATTTCCGTCCGCCGTGACTGTAACCATTGTGCATACAAATGCGGCGCGCAATCGCTTTAAGCCAAAAAGCAAAGCAAAGCCATCCTGTATCGACGAATTTCCTGCCGTATTGGACACAAAAGGATGGAAATTCGACAGAGAAGAAGCGAATGGGCGACGTTAAGGCGTTTATCGACACAAATATTATTATATATCTATATTCCGACAGTGACAGGCAAAAACGAGAATGCGCGTTTGACGTTCTGAGAAAATACGACTGCCAAATCAGCACTCAGGTGCTGAATGAGTTTAGCAATGTTTGTACAAAGAAGTGGAAATATGACGCAGAAAAAATACAATTACTTATAGAACTGATTTCTTCATATTGCGATATAGCCTATATTTATGAGAATACGATAG
>BNVG01000297.1 GCA_025997935.1 Synergistales bacterium
AGGTTCTTTTCGCTATTTGCGCCATGCCGATAACCGCGCTCATGGGCGTCCTTATCTCGTGGCTCATGCTGGACAGAAAGTCGCTCTTGGCGCGGCTCATTTTTTCGAGGTTTTTCATCATGACGTTGAGCCCGTCCATTATCTCGGCCAATTCGACAAACGCGTCGTTCTCGCATGGTTCGATACGGCTCTCCAAATGTCCGGCGGAGGCCAGCGCGAGAAATTTGTTGATTTTAGTCACGCTGTTCGTCAGACGCCGCAGAAAAGATAGAGCATACGCAAACGCCACGGTGACTATAATCAATATAGAGAAAGAGGTGAGCGCGTAGAGCCTCTCGAAATCTCTCGCGAAATAGCTGAGCGCTTCAAGCGACGCTATCGCCGCCAGAAGCGACGCCGCTATGATTACGAGTTTTTTTCTCTTCAACGGGGTATTTTTTAATATGGCTTTTTTCGTTGCCATATTCTTTGTGAAGTTGTTGGTTGTCATTGCGTACACGCTTTCCTTGTACTTATCATTTCAGGAGCGGATTGGGCGGCGAATTAGCCGCCCCTGCCGTTCTTTAACTGAATGTTGTCCAGGAGAAAGTGTCTAAGGTTTTCTCATCAACGTCCTTCTGATACTGAATGCGCGGCATACCGATGGTTACGATGCCCGAGCTTGGGTCGATGCTGTACTCGCGGGCGTCAGCCTCCGGATCTTCTCCTATGACGGTGTTGTCGGGGATATAGTTGTGAGCGTCTATAACAGCGCGCTTGATGTGGCAGTTGCGTCCTATGACGACGCCCTGCCCTATGATGCTTTCTTCAATCAACGACCCGGGCTGAATAACGCAGTTGCGCGACAGCACGGAACTGTTGACGGTGGCGCCGAGCACGCGGCTCCCTTCCGCCAAGAGCACACGGTTTATGGTGCAGTCGTGGTTATCGGTTGGATAGCTGTACGACGGCGGATCGGCGAACGACACGGTACGTATAGGCCACATTGGATTATAGAGCGTCATCTCGGAACTATGAGACAGAAGCTCCATGTGAGCCTGCCAATAAGCCTTGATAGTCCCTACGTCACGCCAGTACGGCCTGTCCGCGCGCCATTGGTGCATGTTCCGTATTTCAGTGCCGGAGTGCGGCAGTATGTTTGTGGAAAAGTCGTAGGCATA
>BNVG01000298.1 GCA_025997935.1 Synergistales bacterium
GTGTATTTACTGATAAGAAATATAGAAATAACAGGAGGAGGCAAAGAGTTTGACTGCAAGAATAGCGGCGATTAGCGATTGTGACCATATTGCAATGAATGAAGAAAATCAGGTCTTCTCCAACGCTAATGTAAAAATGGTTCTGCATCAATGCAAGACGGAGGACGATCTTATCTCCACCCTTCAAGAATATGAAGTTATAGGCAACCAATACGCGCCTTTGACAGATAGAGTTTTCTCACAACTTAAAAATTTGAGGTTGGTCGTCCGCTACGGCGTCGGGGTTAATAATATTGACGTTAAAGCGGCTACAAAATACGGAATCCGAGTTTGTAATGTTCCTGATTATGGAATCCAAGAGGTTTCCGCTCACGCGCTTGCCCTTATGATGGCGCTCACTCGAAAATTGATTACAGTAGAACGTTCGATTCGTCGCGGGGAATGGAACTACGAGACGAGTATTCCAATTACCCGTTACAGCGAGCAGACGATTGGAATCGTCGGATTGGGGCGTATCGGGAAAAATTTTGCTAAGTTGGTTAGGCCGTTTGACGGACAAGTCATTGCTACCGATCCTCTGTACCCCGATATTCCGCCAGAGGGTTTTTCGTTTGTCAGGATGGTCGAGTTGGATGAATTGCTGAGGATTTCCGATATAGTTTCCATTCATTGTCCCTTGGAAACGTCTTTTCATATGATCAGCAAACCTCAGCTAAAGATTATGAAGAAAAGCGCGTTTTTGATCAACGTATCCCGTGGCGGTATTGTGGATGAAACAGCGTTGGAAGAAGCGCTGAGGGAGAACTGGATTGCCGGAGCGGCTTGCGACGTACTGGAACAGGAGTCTCCACAGGGGATGCTTCCACTGATCAGGTGCGAAAATTTTATATGCACACCCCACATGGCGTGGTACTCCGTGCAGGCCTCCGAAGACTTGAAGCGAAAGCTCGCCGAGGAGATAGTACGATACATAGACGGGCAACCACTGCGTTATCAGCTGAACTGATGTTCGAGAATCCAAAATTTTGAGAATCCGACGAAATGAGGAGCGTAAAAATGAAGGGAATCGTATTTGAAGGAACACAGAAGCTTGCTGTAAGAGATTTGCCAATTCCCACGGCCAAAGATGGTTGGGTTCTGATTAAGGTATCTCACGC
>BNVG01000299.1 GCA_025997935.1 Synergistales bacterium
GGGCTTTTGTTTTGCGTCGCGTGGTTTGTGCTGTTTAATCTGCCGTCTTTTCTGCTCAGCGTCCTTGGCTGGCTTCTGCTTATCTCTCTCTTCAGCGGGGCCGGGGCTTATTGTTACGACAAGATCAAGCAAAAGCCGACATCCGGTGACGAGCCCAAGGTGACGGTGGAGGACGAAAATACGTGGGACGATGTAAAGACAGGACAGAAAAAATGGTTTGAAGGCGTAAAAAACATGAAATGGCGTCCCTGACAAGTGGGTAAAAAAATGGCCGAAATACTGTCCCGTTTCGGGGTGACGGCGCCGGGCGACATATTGAAAGAGTTTGACGAGCGCATAGAAAAAGACGGCAAGGGCAATCGCTCTGACGTCCTGCGCCAACTGATGCGCAGATACATATCGGAAGAGCGATGGCGGGAAGAGGACGGCGTTGTCTACGGAACGGTCACATTGATATACGACCATCACTTGCCCTGTATCTCAAAAGACCTTACCGACCTCCAGCACGACCACGGAGACGTCATAATATGCACAAACCATGTCCACGCAAGCCATGACGCCTGTCTTGAGTGTATAGTTCTGCGCGGCGAAACGTCAAAGGTAAAAACTTTCATCAACGCCCTGAGCGGAATAAAAGGACTCAAGAGTTTGGATACGGTCATAGCGTCAGGGATATAACAAAATATAAACGCGGCCCCCCTATTTGAGAGGCCGCGCTGTTTTTATATTCTGCAAATAACCTTCAGATCGTTGTAAATCGCGTCGTAAGTTGGGGTAGGCACACTCAGGCGTCGCCCCTCCTGACATACGTATCCTATCAGCGACTCGAGTTCCGTCCGGGAACCCTTTTCATAGTCAACCAACATGGATGTTTTTGTGCCAGGCGCAAAGGCGCGGGCTTTTTTCAAGGTCAGATCGAAAGCGTCCTGGGGCAAAGATACGCCCTTTGCGACGGCCAGAGCCTCAAGCTCGCGAATCATCTTTGCCACGGTCTCCGCGCTCTTGAGGTCGTCCAAAACTCCGTCTATGCCGCGTTTGAAAAACGTCGTGGTTCCGGCAAGTGATGGTCGTATATCAATGTGACCGTTCCGTAGACAACGCCGTCCTCTTCCCGCCATCGCTCTTCCGATATGTATCAGCGCAT
>BNVG01000300.1 GCA_025997935.1 Synergistales bacterium
CGTTCATATCAACGCCAATGACGTCGCCTGCAAGGGAGGGGAGCCGTCCTGGTTTATAGTCACGCTGATAATCCCTGTAAGCGACGGGTTAGACTTTATAAGACATACAATGGAAGAAATTCACCTCACCTGCGAATCTTTAGGCATAGCCGTGGTGGGCGGTCATACCGAGCTGACGGACAAACACGACTATCCGGTCATCGTGGGAACCATGATGGGGCCATCGTCTTATGACCTCCGCGCAACCCTTATTCAGGACGGCGACGTCATTTTGGCCACGAAGCACGTCGGCCTTGAGGGCATGTCCATAATAGCCCATGACAGGCCGGATCTTTTATCTTTTCTGAGCGAGGCGGAGCTTGAAGAAGCGCGCTCGTGGCAGGACGGCCTTTCCGTTTTGCGCGAGGCCCGGCTTTTGCGCGACATATCCCGCTATATGCACGATCCCACAGAAGGGGGACTTCTTGGGGCCGTCGGGGAAATTCAGGGCGCTTGCGGGCTCGACGCGGAGCTTGACAGTCAAAGTATCCCCGTGTCTCCCATTACGCTCAAAGCGGCCAATGTTCTTGACTTCGACCCGCTCCGGCTTATATCTTCGGGGGTGTTGTTGTCGGTTCTGCCGCCTGAGCGCGTGGACGAGGCCCTATCGAGACTGTCCGCCGCAATCCCCGTAAAGACCCCGGCTAAAATCATAGGGCGTTTTGCCAAGCGTGGCGGACGCGGCTTAGAAAACGAGCGGAGCGACGCTCATGAGGAGCTTTGGAAAATATTGAGTCGATAACGGAGGCCGTCATAATAATGAAAAAGATCGTAAAACGTCGCGCGTCATCATTTTTTCGCAATGTTCGCGTCTTTAGTCTTGTGTTTTTTGCGTTTTTGTTTCTATTTGCACAGGCCGCGGTTGGAGCCGATATGGAATTTATCGGAAAAGTCGACGGCAATACGCCCTTGAGCCACATTCTGCGATTCTACGTCGAAAAATTCACGCCCGAGGAGGTTTTTCTGGAGGTGAATTTCTTCCATTGTATGTCTTATAAAGTCTAACCCGTCGCTTACAGGGATTATCAGCGTGACTATAAACCAGGACGGCTCCCCTCCCTTGCAGGCGACGTCATTGGCGTTGATATGAACG
>BNVG01000301.1 GCA_025997935.1 Synergistales bacterium
GTCCTTTAACGTCATGCTAAACGGCTGGTTGCTCTACCAGACTCTGGTCTGCCGTCTGTGGGCGCGAAGCGCCACTTACCAGTCGGGAGGGGCTTTCGGTTTTCGGGATCAGCTACAGGACGCTATGGCGATGGTTCATACGCGAGCCGATATTCTGCTCGCCCAGCTGCTTCTCTGCGCCTCCCGACAGTTCGTTGAGGGAGATGTTCAGCACTGGTGGCATCCGCCGACGGGGCGGGGGGTTCGCACCCGATGCTCGGACGATTATCTGTGGCTTCCCTTGAGTACGTGCCGCTATGTCACGACCTCCGGCGACGCCGCCGCGCTGAACGAGCCCGTTCGCTTTCTTGAAGGCCGAGCTCTCCGCGAAGACGAGAGCTCCTACTACGATTTACCCGCGCCCTCCGAGGAAACCGCGAGTCTTTATGACCATTGCGTACGCGCCATACTGCACGGCCTGAAATTCGGTTCTCACGGACTGCCGCTTATGGGCTCCGGGGACTGGAACGACGGAATGGACCGAGTCGGGGAAGAGGGAAAGGGCGAAAGCGTATGGTTAGGATTTTTCCTGTACGACGTGCTTACGCAATTCGCTCCCGTCGCCAGAGAGCATGGCGACGCCGCGTTCGCGCAGCGCTGCGTTTCAGAGGCGAGCAAGTTACGCCAAAACATCGAGGAACACGGATGGGACGGAGAATGGTGGAGACGCGCCTACTTCGACGACGGAACCCCGCTCGGCTCGACCCTTAACGCCGAGTGTCAAATTGACTCGATAGCCCAGAGCTGGGCCGTTTTGTCCAAAGCCGGCGACGAGGCGCGTTCGCGAAAGGCCATGAACGCGTTGGACGAGCGTCTCATTCAACGCGATGAAAAACTCATCAGGCTTTTCGAGCCGCCCTTCGACACTTCGGATATGAGTCCGGGATATATCAAAGGCTACGCGCCGGGGGTGAGAGAAAACGGAGGGCAGTACACCCACGCGGCCGTATGGGCCGCTATGGCCTTCGCGCGGTTGGGAGACCGGAAACGAGCTTATGAGTGCTTTGAGCTCATCAACCCCGTGAACCATGCCCGCACCAAGGAAGAGGTGGCTATTTACAGAGTGGAACCCTACGTCATGGCCGC
>BNVG01000302.1 GCA_025997935.1 Synergistales bacterium
GCCGAACTTTGACATAAGCAGATCGATAGTTTCACGCTTGATGGTCTCGTTCGTGTAGTATTTGCGAACCACGGCAAACGGCGCATTGTCTTTCGTGCCGTAGTCAACAAGCCACCACTGCATCTTGACGTGATCCTGCTTGAAATCTACAGGTTCCTTCGCGGCCATAGCCGGCAACGCGGAGAAAACCACAGCCAACAAAACCAATACCAAAATATTTCTTCCCATTCTCACTTTCAAAAAAAATCCCTCCCAATCAAATCTGGAAAATCAGTGCAGTTATTGTATCATACAAATTTTACTCGGGGTTATACGAGACGCAAATATCTGAGGCTTGGTGATATAAGAAAAATCGGCTCCCCCAACATGATTTCTTTATGACATTATTCATCAAATGTCATCTGCATTGATGACATTATTGGAACACTACTCTTTACAAATACATTAGCTATTTGCAACTGTCGTTGAACAGGTTCGGCTAACCGCTCCTTGGAGACATCGACATACTTCTCATTTATTTCTATACCAATATAATGCCTACCAAGATTTTTCGCGGCTACGCAAGTTGTTCCTGAGCCGGCAAATGGGTCTAACACTATAGCGCCGGGTGATGTAACCAATGCTATAAGGCATTCCATGAGTTTTAAAGGCTTTTGAGCTTCATGTAACCCGTGGTCATTTTTATCTCCGGAAATACGTATAATATTTGAAAAAACTACGTCATCTTGTGTAGGGCAACTATTGTTGTATGCTAACAGGGCTTCTTCATTCCAAGCTCCAACATCGTTATCAAGTATGTTGTCAGCCAGAGTTCCCCCTGTTCTATATGGTTTTTGAAACCACAAAATAGGCTCAAACAGCGGCCTTAAATTTGCCACACGCCACCCGACCCATTTCTCGGCATCTTCATCATTGCCTCTGCGCTTGTATATTTCAGATACTCTTTGCGCGCGATGAGGCGCCGTCGATTTTTCCCATGCAAGCATATCCTTAAATGTAAATCCGCTATCTTCAAGAGCGACAATACATCTATGAGCGTTTCGGCGACCCGCAAAGATAAAGCATGACGCGCCGGGTTTAAGAACTCGCAGCCAGTCAGTAGCCCATTTCATACACCATTC
>BNVG01000303.1 GCA_025997935.1 Synergistales bacterium
CTGGGCTGGTATCGCTTACAACACCTGCTGGAACTGTAAAAAGCATATCTGTAAACAGCGGAAATGCTGTAAGCCCTGACGGAGATGGAAAGGTTTCTCTGACTATACCTGCAGGCGGACAAGTAGACAGCGTTGAACTGACTGCTATAGATAGTTCCATTACTGTTAATGCTGTCGGCAGTAGTGCTACGGCTATAAAATACCAAATCAAAGCCAAGAAACTGGAACAGGCACTGTAAAGCAGGTAAGTGTCAACGGCGGGACTGCGATTGACCCTAATGGAAACGGGCTGATTAATAGACCAAACATTGCAACCATACAAACCTCTGCAACAGTTATAGACTGTGCTTTAAATCAGGCACAGAATGAAATAAACAAGCTTCCGCAGGTGTTAAAGAACGGAGTGACTTTTAATTGTACATATACAGACGGTATGGGAGCTAATTTTGATTTTGGCAGACGTGTGGGCGATGTGATAATAAATGCCATATCAGACGACACTGACAATCCAATCCTGACAGGCAATGTAGGACTATATAATCTAGTAGGACGTATCCAAATAAAGATATACGCAAGATATCTTATAGTTGACGGCGGACTTGATATGTTTGTGGATGTAAATGGTGAGAGCAAATTCGGCTCTGACGGGCAGAACCATACATTTAATGTACAACGTGCCACAATGCGTGTGTTGACTGGGACTAAGTTTTTGGAAGGGACTGGGACTGACACTTATAGAAATGCTGTAAGTTGCGGGCAGGGCGGAAGGATATATTTTGAGGACACTGACCCTGACAATTTGTTTGACTTAAGAAACGGTACAGGCGGTATAACTGCAACAGACGTATCCAGCTTGATATATTATGCGTGTACACCAAACGGATGGGCAGGCAATCAGAGATATGCTCCTGCAGGGACTATATACATAGGCGGTAAACTATGGAAACAGCAACAGCCAGTATACGCAGTGAAAAACAGCACTGATGGAGCGGTTATAAATCCTGATTATCAGGGCATATTAACACTACCTGCGGGAAACGCTACAGCTGGCAGAACGGTGCTGGTATCACCAGAAATGAACGCAGACGAAGTTCAAGGCTGGATGGATAGTGAGTGCAAAG
>BNVG01000304.1 GCA_025997935.1 Synergistales bacterium
TTCAGAGCCGCGTCGGCTCCCAGTTCGAGGGCGAGGGAGAGTTTCGCGGGAACCACGTCGGATGTATCAGACCGGGAAGAAGTGCGAGGAAATTTTAGCTACCGGAAACTTTCGGATGGACAAAATAGTGGGCGGGATATACAAGTTAGAGGAATACGAAAAAGCGTTTGAGGCTTTGAAAAACGGCGCGCCGGGAAAGATGCTGCTCATTCCGGCGTAACGAGGCGGCTTTTTATTTTATTCTATAAGGGGAGGGTTCTGTAATGAAGAAGCTGTGCGCGTTGTTTTTGGTAGTCCTGTTTGCCTCGCTTGCGGGGTGTTTTGAGGCGGGGGCGGCGGATCTCCAGTTGTCGTTTGGGGGAAGTTCCACCGGCGGGGTTCTGTACTACATGTCAGGGGCTTTCACCAACGTCGTTTCTCCTAAGCTCAAGGGTATCAACGTCACCAACGTGACGACCGGCGCGTCCGTGGATAACGCCATCCGCATAGCGCGGGGAGAGTTGGATTTGGCCTACACCTATGGTTCTCTCGCTTTTGAGGCCGCTCACGGAGTCGGAACCTTCGACAACCCCGACTTGGCCGCGCTGGCCGGGAACATCACGGGAATCTGTATGGCCTATGACAGCGATTTCTATTTCGTGGTTCTCAAAAAGTCCGGCATCAAAACGCTGGCCGACCTCGCCGGTAAAAACGTCTCGATGGGGCCTCCCGGTTCCGGCACACAGTACGTCGCCGACATGATAATGGACTCCTTCGGAATTAACTGCAACCGTAAGTATATGAGCTTTGGGGAAACCGCCGAGGCGATGCATGAGGGCCTTATCGACGCCGTGGGGCAGTCCGGCTCGCCCGCCGGCGGCGTTACGGAGCTTGCCGAGACGAACGACATCCTGATAATCCCCTTCTCCAACGAGGAGATAGCGAAACTGAAAGAGAAATCCCCGTTCTTCTTCGCTTCCGAAATGCCGGCCGGTCGCTATAAAGGGCAGGACGCGCCGGTGCAACTTCCGCATTTCCGCTCTTATTGGATAGCAAACAAGGACTTGCCGGACGATGTCCTGTACGAGATTCTGAGCGTCACTTTCCAGCCCGAGATAATCAAAGAACTGAC
>BNVG01000305.1 GCA_025997935.1 Synergistales bacterium
CTGTGCGAGATTATTATGGCCGTCACATCTTTGAGGCGTTCTTTGAGGGCGGTTCTGATTTTGGCGTCGGTGTCGGCGTCCACGGCGGATAGGGAGTCGTCGAAAACGAGAATCGGCGCGGGTCTAAGCAGGGCGCGGGCCATAGCTACACGCGCTTTTTGCCCGCCGGAGAGAGTCACGCCGCGCTCGCCGATAAGGGAGTCGTAGCCGTCCGCGAAGCCCTCGATGGTTTCGTCGACGTGGGCCAAGGACGCCGCCGCCTTTATTGCGCCCATAGAATGCCCGTCGCCCAAAGACGCGATGTTATCCTTTATCGTCCGGGAGAAAAGGAACGGCTCCTGTAGAACGATACCGATATTTGACCTTAAACTCGCGTGCTTGAAGTGTTTTATGTCGGTTCCGCCTATCCGTATCGCCCCGTTCTTTTCTTCTAAGTCGTAGAGCCTGCAAAGAAGGTGGGGTATCGTGCTTTTGCCGGAGCCGGTCGCGCCGAGGAGGCCGAGGGTCGAGCCGCGCTTTACGACAAAGGACACGCCTCGCAGAACGGGCTGTTTTTCATCGTATGAAAACGATACGTTGTCGAACTCTATATCACCGTTCGTTATTGTGTCAAGGGCGTCGGGCTCGTCCGTTTCGAGCTCCGCGTTCAGGATTTCGCCGATTCTCGTGACGGACGCGCCCGTTTTGCCCGCCTCCGACAGAAGACGCCCAAGGCCGCGCACCGGCCATATTATCATGGAATTATAGGACAAAAACAGGATGAACTCCCCGGGCGTTATGTGCCCCCGCGCGGCTTCAAGCGTGCCGAACGCGCATATCGCGACCATCTGAAGGCCTGTCAGGAGGTCGCCGAGCCCCCAGTAGACGCTCAGGCGAGACCCGAGCCTTATCCATATATCGGCAAAGGCGTGGTTTTGCCTGTCAAACTTATCCGCCTCGCGCCGCTCGTTCCCGAACGCCCGCACGACGCGGACGCCCGTGAAGTTCTCCTGAGCTATCGACAAAAGCCGCCCCTCCGCCTCGTCCGCCTCCATATACCCCGGAGAGAGAGCGCGGAGAAATACAAAAGAGCACGCGAATATCACCGCTATAAAGACAAGCGACA
>BNVG01000306.1 GCA_025997935.1 Synergistales bacterium
CCTGTATTCGACTATGCGCTTGGCCAAGGACGGGCCTATTCCTTTAAGAGAAGCCAATTCTTCCGCACTCGCGCGATTGACGTCCACAGCGCCGTTCGGTTTGTTGTGCCTGGGAGCGTCGACGACAATTGTAGTCCAAGGGTCTTCCTGTTCTTTCTTTTCGCCTTTTCTCGGGACGTAGACGTGCAGGCCGTCCTCAAGGGGCGCGGCCAAATTAACCGCGTCCGGGTCGGCGAAGCCCGTAAGTCCGCCCGCCGCCTCCACGAGGTGAAAGAGGCGCGTGTTCTCCGGCAGCTTGTAAACGCCGGGCTTGCGGACATGCCCTGTTATGTATAAAAACCACTCTGCCGGCGGTTCCTGGGCTTGAATTTCGGGTTCGGCTTTAGTTTCAGTTTGGATTTCGGTTTGCGTTTGCGTTTGCGCGGCGGGCCCGGCGTCCACAACTCTTGGCAACGCGCGCACCATAAGCCCAGCAATCAAAAAGCAAGCCATGCCGGCGGCAAAGATAAGCGCGGCTTTGTATTTGTCTTTGAGCTCCGTCAAGCCCTCGCCCCCTCTTTATTGTTGATAACGCGGCCCTTGAGGCACCAGGATTTGCCCTCGGTTATCTCGACTTTGACAAATTGCCCCAAAATGCCGATGTTGTCCGATGAATCCTCCAACAGCACGACCTTATCCGTCGGCGTTCGCCCCTGAAGCAGATTGTTGTTTGCTGAATCCACCAATACGCGATACTCTCGCCCTACAAGCGATTGGTTTATCGACAACGTTATTGAATCCTGCAAAGCGTTTAAGCGGTTCAGCCGCTCCATACGCACATCATGTGGCAAAGCGCCTGGCATAGCGCTCGCCGGAGTGCCGACGCGCTCGGAGTAGGCCGCGCTGTGCAGTAAATCAAAGCGCAGTTCGGTCAGCGCGCTCATGGAGTCCTCGAAGTCCTGTTCCGTCTCGCCGGGGAAGCCCACTATGAGGTCGCTCGCGAGGCCGATGTCGGGAATATATGAGCGTATCATGCGTATTTTTTCGGTATATTCATCCTTGGTGTATTTTCGGTTCATAAGTTTGAGGATTCTGTCGCTACCTGATTGTATGGGGAGGTT
>BNVG01000307.1 GCA_025997935.1 Synergistales bacterium
TGGAGACGCTCAAAAAGGGCTTCGACAAAATGACGGATCTCATGGTGGCTCAGCCGCGCCTCAGAGGGCCCAAGTATTGGGTGGACACCGTCGGCCCCATATACAAGAACTTTATCGACAGCGTGAAAAACGGACAGGAGCGGCTCGGGTGTCGTCCAGCTCAGCGTAGAAAGATACGCCGCCAAGGCCTCGGGAGAGAGTCCGTCGTCCAAATAACGCCTTATGGGGACGGAACCGGTGCGCTTGCTAAGTTTTTGCCTGTCCTGAGACAGGATCATCGGGATATGGGCGTAGACGGGGGCGGACATACCGAGCCTGTCGAAGAGCGCCTGCTGGCGGGCGGTGTTCGGTATGTGCTCGTCTCCTCTTATTATGTGCGTTATCTTCATATAGTGATCATCCACGACCGACGTGAACATATAGGTCGGGCAGCCGTCGCCGCGAAGGACTACAAAATCTCCGACGGTCCGATGCGGAAACGAGAGATCTCCTCTGATCAGATCGTGAAAATTTATGGTTTTGTCGGGCATCGCGAAACGCCAGCAGGGTTTTTCGCCCCTCCCTATCCGCGCGCATGCCTCAACGCTCGCAACGCGGCGGCATAACCCATCGTATCGCGGAGCCTCGCCCGCCGCGGCCTGCTCTTTGTGCAGAGCGTCAAGCCTGTCAGGCGAGCAAAAACAAGGGTAGACATCGCCGCTTTCCCGCAGCTTATCAAAAACCTCGTTGTAAATGTGCGTTCTCTCGCTCTGGCGATACGGATAGACTCCACGTCCGTCAGGCCCCTCGTCCCACTCGAGGCCGAGGCTACGCAGGTCCTCCATGATCCCGCGCTCGTATTCGCGCTCCGAGCGTTCTCTGTCGGTGTCGTCCACGCGCAGTATAAACGCGCCGCTCGAGTCTTTTTTAGCGAGGAGAAAATTGAAAAGCGCCGTTCTGGCGCCCCCTATATGAAGCGACCCCGTCGGCGACGGGGCGAACCGCGTCCTTATGTCTGTCAATTGCGTTACGCCTCCCTACAACCTCAAACCGTTTACGCGCGACTCAAGCGCGGTGTGCAGAGTTACGCGGTCGGCGAACTCAATAGAACCCCCCACCG
>BNVG01000308.1 GCA_025997935.1 Synergistales bacterium
GAAGAAAATTTTTGCGGTATTGCTGGCGATGGCATTTGCGCCACTTGACGCTATACCGGCGCGGGCGGTGGAACGCGACATCAGCGTGGAAAGCATAGCGATTAAGTTTGACTCGGATACAACATTCAAAATCAACGGCAAAGACCCGCTTTCTGCGTTTACGGAAGAAGTAAAAATCACCGGAACCCCCACCCTTACCTCCAACACCATCGCCATCGACGGCGGAGGTTTCTCCACAACACTGAAGTTGACGCTCAGCGGCGTAAACATAAAATCCAGCGTCGCGTCACCGCTCTCGCTCACAAACAAAGCGAGCGTAGATTTAACGATCATGGGCGCAAATACGCTGACGTCTGCCGCCGAAAATTTCGCCGGGCTTCAAGTAAGCGAAGAAAATAAACTTGCAATCAACGGGACTAAAACCGATACCCTAACCGCGACCGGCGGCGGCAACGGCGCTGGCATTGGCGGCAATGGCATTACAGGTAGCAATAGTTATGGCGTCATAACCATAAACAACGGCACAGTGATAGCAAATGGCGGCGGCGCTGGCGCTGGTATCGGCGGCGGCGGCGGTATGGCTATCGGCGGTAAAGGCGGTGGCGGTGGCTCCATAATCATAAATAACGGTACAGTGGTAGCAAACGGTGGCGATGGCGATGGCAGTAGCGGCGGCGCTGGTATCGGCGGCGGTGGCGGCAATAGTAACGGAGGTGACGGCGGAACCATCGCGATAACCGGCGGCACAGTTATCGCGAAGGGCGGTGGCAGTCTCTGCGGCGGCGCGGGTATCGGCGGCGGTGGCGGTAACAATATCGGCGGCGCGGGTGGCGACATCGCCATAATCGGTTTTGCGACCGTCATAACAGAAAGCGTCGCAGGTAACGCTCAAGATATCGGCGGTGGCGGCAGTAACAGCGGCGCGGGCGCAAATATAACCATCGCAACCGCCGGCACGGTCTATCCGGTAAATGGCAAAGTTAATAAACAGCCGAAAAACAGTGGCAGCGACAGCGAAAATATTTACCCGCTCTACGCCGCGAAAACGTATGACGAGCAGCCAATGCTGGGCTTGAAAATCAGCGGCGGCG
>BNVG01000309.1 GCA_025997935.1 Synergistales bacterium
TGTACCGTCTGATGCTCGAGTCGCTCCTCGGTATCAGCCTCGAAGGCGATAAGCTACGCGTCGCTTCGTGCCTGCCCGAAAGCTGGGAAAATGTAACCGTTCGCTATCGCTATCGCAACACGACATACGACATCACCATCGCTCAGACGCCGGGCGCGGCGGGGAAGACGGAGATAAAATTAGACGGCGTCGTCCAGGCCGGGAACACTATCCCGCTCGTGGACGACAGAGGCAATCATAAAGCGGAGGTTGTTATCACAAATGCCCGTCGAACCACTCCGCTATCTCTTTGAGACGTGAGAGACGGTTGCGCGGCTTGCCCGAGCGGCTGAGTTCGTGATTTTCTCCTTTGAAGACGCAGAGTTTGCTCTCCACCCCGAAGACTTTCAAGGCCGTGAACATCTGAAGGCCCTGCCCAAGCTCGCAACGAAAGTCCTCTTCGGAATGAATGAAGAGCGTGGGCGTCTTGACCTGAGCTAAAAATTCAGCGTACTTCAGCGGCGAGTCGCGCCACGGGTTTTCGGGGTTCTTCCAGGGCGTGCCGAGGTGTTGATCCTCGACGTAGTAGTAGCCTATGTCGCATGCGCCGAACTTCGACACCCAGTTGCTTATGCCGCGCTGAGAGACGGCCGCCTTAAACATGCCGGTGTGGGTGATAGCCCAGTTCGTCATCCATCCGCCATACGAGCCGCCCGTAACGCCGAGGCGCGAGCCGTCCACAAAGCTGAGGTTTTTGACGCACCAGTCAGTAAACGCTAAAATATCGTCAAAATCGTCTTCTCCGTATTTGCCCCTGATGTCCGCAAACTCGCTTCCCCGCCCGTCGCCGCCGCGCGGGTTGCAATATATGACCGCATATCCGCGAGACGCCCAGCATTGCATTTCGTGGTGATAGATGTCGCCGAAAGCCGCCTTGGGGCCGCCGTGGATGTGCAGTATCGTAGGATATTTTTTGCCCTCCTTGAAGTCGGACGGCTTGAGATACCAGCCGTCTATCTTGACGTCTTTAGCGGTTTCGACCATAAGGTGAATAGGCTGAGACAAGCTCAAACAGTCAAACAGGGGGCTATTAAAACACGTGAGGCGATTCT
>BNVG01000310.1 GCA_025997935.1 Synergistales bacterium
CCGCTGCCCGCATTCATGCCTCCTCCCCCACCATAATAGCCGCCACCTCCGCCACCCCCGCTGATATAGAGATTCTTAGCCTCACCCGGCGTGGGCAGCGGCGCCTCCTACGGCTACGAATACAGCGGCTCCTTCGGCGGCGGCGGCGGCGGCGGCTATGTAGGTGAAAATACAGGTACGATGGCAGCAAGCGGATATTATTTTGGGGGGGGTGCGGGTTATGCCGATTCGCTGACCGGCTGGACAACGATTGACGCTTCTCGAGGAAATGACGGCGACGGCGCTAACGGCCCTACTTGCGGCGCTGGCGGCGCGGCAAGCGCATCCACGGCCAACAACAACGAGTATGACACCATCCATGTTACGGGCGGCAGGTCTGGCGCTGGCGGCACCCCCGGCGCTGGCGGCGATGCGAGCCTGAAAGTAGACGGAACCCTGAGCGTCAATACTGCCCTGAATCTGAGGTCCGGCTATGACGGAGCCTACGGGGGATACAGTGGAGGACAGTCCGGCGCGGCTTCTCTCACCGCAGGCACCCTGATCGCCCCCAAGATCGCCCTGGAGAAACCATTAAACGGTAGCCACAGTGGCGCCCTGAGCTTCACCGTCACCCATCTGGAAATCGGCTCCGCCTTCGACACCACGCTGACCGCCACCGGCAACTTTGACGCTGGCGACACGGCGAGCATTACCAACCTGCGGCTGACCGGGAACAGAAATTTCACCTTGACGGGTAGCTGGGTGAGCTACGTCAGCGTAGGGCAACTCGTCATCGACGGCGGTACCATCAACGGCGGCAATTACGCCAATCTGATCAACGGAAGTTTTTACACCACACCCGACATCACGCTCGATTCCGGCGGCGCGAAATTTGACATCAGCAGCGGAGATCAAACGGTAAGCCGCGTCCTGACCGGCACGGGCAGCCTGACCAAAGAGGGCACGGGCACGCTGACTTTGAGCGGAACGAACAACTACATCGGCGGCACCACGATCAGCACAGGAACGCTGGCGCTCTCTGTCACTGGCAGCATCGCGGCCTCTTCCGGCGTCACGCTCGCCGATGAAAGCACCGCGATTTTGATATTTCC
>BNVG01000311.1 GCA_025997935.1 Synergistales bacterium
CGGCGTTTCATCCGACTCCTCGCCCCAAGGCTCAGACCTTTGAACAACCCAAAGTCCGTCTTTGTCCGTCTTGCCCTCGGCCAGTAACTGGTTTGCCGCGCTGTACACCCGAACATCGGCGTCGCCTATGGGCGTTATCGTCGATATGGCGTTAGCCCACACCAAAAGCCCGTCCTCCCACATGCGGACGGTCATGCCGATGTCGCTCATGTTTATAGTCTGGCTACGCTCGTACCATTCTTCATAATCTGGGTTGGTCAGCGAGAGCAGGAACAACCCCCGGTCTTCGCTCGTAAGCTCGTCAAGGGCGATGCTACGCCGCGCCTTTTCGTTCGGGGGAAGGGAAATAGAAAACTCCTTGCTCGCAACGCGCCGAGACAGCTCCTTTTGAAAATATCCCGAGTTGCCCATGACATACGGAATATTGTTCTCGTAAAGTCTCCAGAGTTGAACTTTCAGACTTCGGACATTGACAAGTTCGACCGGAATACGTCCTCCGCTGACGGGCGTGAGAAACGTCCCAGTCCCGGCGGACGGAAGCTCAATGGCGGGCTCCAAGTCAGGCATGATGACGGCCTGAACGAAGTCATTCTCCAATACTATGCCATTGTTTTCGGATGGTACGCCCTTTTTGAGCGTCACGACAAATCGGGAGCGCGGCTTGAAATCGCCTCTAATGATAAACATCCTGCTGTACCATGAGTCCAAGGTAAAATCGACCGCAGGCTCCACATCTATGAAGTTATGAATATCGTCGATATTGACCCCGAAATTGGTCTCCACGCGTATTGAGCCTTCGTATGCCGTCACGTTTTCTATTTGTAGCGTGGGACGAATTTCCACAACCCGCGCCTCGTCTCGCGTCAGACCCAAAGTTCCAGCGTCGCCCGTAAGCCCGGCTGAAAGCGTGACCGTCCGTCTGACAGTTCTGTCGAGTCCGTCAATAGGAAGCCCGATATGAATGGTCTTCGAAGGTATGCCGTAGGGGACGGAAAAGGCCGCTTTGCGCCCCTGCGGGTCGGTTATGGAAAGAAACCCGCGCAGGCGCGACGGAAGGACGGGAATGTTAAAGTCGAGGCGAATATCCG
>BNVG01000312.1 GCA_025997935.1 Synergistales bacterium
TAGCTAAGAAAATGCAAATCCGCGCCCGTGAAGGGCATGACGTATTCACTGCCGCAAAGGTAGCTAAGAAAACACCACGGCGCTGCCGCCCATGGTGGCCAAAATTCACTGCCGCAAAGGTAGCTAAGAAACAGCGGCACACGCACAGCAACAAAACCACGCTCATTCACTGCCGCAAAGGTAGCTAAGAAACACCACGGGCGCGGCAAAGGGCGTATGGTCACGATTCACTGCCGCAAAGGTAGCTAAGAAATTGACATGGAACCACCGAGGGCGGGAAATCGGATTCACTGCCGCAAAGGTAGCTAAGAAACTTGACCCGGCTGGCGATGGCTTTTATCTCGAATTCACTGCCGCAAAGGTAGCTAAGAAACATCCCTCGCCGTGCGCATTCGCACGACATACATTCACTGCCGCAAAGGTAGCTAAGAAAACCCCCGGCCTGCCGCTGCCCCACCCCGCCAAATTCACTGCCGCAAAGGTAGCTAAGAAATTGGAGACTGGCATGGCTACATTGATTGACACATTCACTGCCGCAAAGGTAGCTAAGAAAGCGCCCGCTACACGCTGATCACCGGACCTACCATTCACTGCCGCAAAGGTAGCTAAGAAAACGGCCCGCTGCCCGCGAGCGCCCCACGCGGGATTCACTGCCGCAAAGGTAGCTAAGAAAGCCCGCGCCCGCAGGCGCAGGCGTGGTATGCCATTCACTGCCGCAAAGGTAGCTAAGAAATGCTCGGTCTGATCTACGCGGGGTATTGACATATTCACTGCCGCAAAGGCAGGGCGGTTTCAATCCTGAAGTGCAACACCGTGTTGTAAGTTACTGATTTCACGAGAATAGACCTCGAACGGCGTTTCGTAGTTGAGGCATCTGCGTGGTCGATGGTTGAGTTGATCGGCAATGGCATTGAGGTAGCCTTGCGAGAACTGGGCTAGATTCAAGCCTTTGGGGAGGTATTCCCGGATGAGGCCATTCATGTTTTCGTTGGTAGGGCGCTGCCATGGGCTATGCGGATCGGCAAAGTAGACGTTTATTTTCAGACGTTTTGCGAGCCTCTCATGGCAGGCCATTTCACGG
>BNVG01000313.1 GCA_025997935.1 Synergistales bacterium
GCAAAGCCCCTTCCGCTCTCACCTGCCCGCGCCGCTTCTATGGCGGCGTTCAGAGCCAAAAGATTGGTCTGGTCGGCTATATTGTTGATGACAGTCAGGAAGCTCGTTATTTCGCCTATGGTTTTTGCTAAAGACTTCATATCTCCGCTCGTCTTTATTTCGCTGTTAATGACCGTTGCCATTTCCTTCATGGCGTCGTGAATGCTTTTGACCGACGCCGTGGTCTGTTTCGTCACCTCGTTCAAGACCCTCGCTCCGTCCTCCGCCGCCTTGGTTACTTCATGGGAAGCGTCGCTCAGGGATTTAAGGTTTTCGGAGGCCTTGTCCATAGCGCTGTTGGTTTTCTGCGTAATGGTCGACACGTTCGTCGTGGCCTCCTGAATATCCTCGGACATGCGAACCGACTCGCTTGCCGACTCCGCAAGCTCGCTGGCGCTCTTATACACTTCCGAAGCGGCCGCTTTTATGTACCTGACGCTTGTGGCCTGAGCCGCTATGCTTGAGCCTAGGGCGTCGAAGAGATCCCCGAGCTCGTCTTTTCTTTTATAACGCATTTCGTCCTCGGACACCACGAGCATCCCGTCCTCGAGAGAACGCGCCACGCCGACGAGGCGGGACAGCGGTTTGGAGATGCTTCGCGCGAAAAAGAAGTTGCACAAAATAGCCGCGGCAAGTACGCCCAAAGAGGCAATAGCTATAAAAAATATGACGCTTCGTATGTTGCCGTTCAAATCTTCAAGCGTAACGGAGGCTTCGATAATCCCGATTGTTTTTCCCTCGAACACAAACGGGATGTATCCGGCGCGATGCTCTCCGTCCGGCAAGGTCACGTCATCAAAAACCTTCTTGTTGTTTCTTACGACGGCGTCAACCACCTCAGGCGAAGCTGGGGAGTCTAAGCGCTTGTCATCTATCGTTACTGTGGTGGAAACCCTATTTTCACCGTAAAATAAGCTGATTTCTCCCTGGTACATGGCTTTTAAGCGGTCGACTAACGCGAGGTTGCCCAGATCGACGCCTATGGCTATTGCCCCGATAACCTCCTTGCGTTGGACTATGGGGAAGCCGTAAAACATG
>BNVG01000314.1 GCA_025997935.1 Synergistales bacterium
ATTTATTATTCCTTTTGAAAGACCAAGGTATACAACAAAAATCAGTATAAAGTTTGGGAAAATTCCGTAAATATTTATATATCTGCCAAAAAAAACTGAAGCATACAAAAAATAAAATAAAGGGAAAAATAAAAAATTAACTTTTTCATTCTTTTTGCGGTACAAGAACAACTGCTTTATTAAGAATATTATTTTCATAAAAAACTTTAGCCGTTGCAGTTTTAAAATCCGCAGAAACTCCTTCCGATACTGCCGTAATAACGCCCACAGGCATACCTTTTTGAAAAACCGCGCTCAATCCACTTACAACAATTTCATCGCCGGGTTTAACATCAGCATCGAATGGAATATAGGTAATTTTTAATAAGCTTGAATTGGATCCTTCGGCAAGACAATTAATGCCTTTATCTTTAATTTCCACAGGAAGTATAGAAATTGAATTTGTTATCAAAACAACCTTTGACGAAGTCTTATAAGTTTCTATTATTTTCCCCGAAACACATAATATGTCGTTTTCTTTATTAAGCATTGCCACTGGAAGTTCATTGTATAAACCGTCAGCTCCACCTTTATCTAAGATATACCACTGGTACCGTTCATCCAGCGCTCCAAAGGAAATTCCAGCAAAAACGCATATGATATTTTTTATTTTTGTTAATTTTAAAAGTCTTGATAGGTTATTACATTCTTCAGATATTGCATCATAACTGCGAAGTTTATCAGTAAGTTCCTGATTTTTTTGTTTAAAGACAATATTTTCCCGATGCGTATAAACTATTGCTTTAACATTGTCGGCAAAAGTTTCCATGGAACGAAAGATACAATCCGCCGTTCTGAGAGTGGGATAAGAAATGTAGTAAACAAGATTTTTTATAAGTTTTACAGGAGAAGTAAGTCTGCCGGCTATAAAAAAAAACCCAATTAAAAGAAGAAATACAAAGATGATATTTTCATATTTTGATTCTTGATGTTGGCACATTTTATCAAAACCCGCTGCAGAACAAAAAAAAGATTTGCACAGCCAGATAATTCAACTACATGCGTCTTTTCCTGGAATTTTTTATGTTATCCAGTTCA
>BNVG01000315.1 GCA_025997935.1 Synergistales bacterium
TGCGCGAATCTCAAGATGAAATCGAGATGTTACAGGAGGCGTTAAGTTTTTTCGTAAAGCGCCGGAAGAAGTAGTAAAAAGAGAGCGGATGTCATTCATTAACAAGAACCGCGATAAATGGCCGGTAAAAGATTTATGCCGTTTCATGAGTGTCAGCGAGGGTGCTTATTATAAACATACGAGTCGCCGCCCACGCCGTGACAGACACGCTAATCTTCTGGCGCAGATATATGAAATATTGAGAGAAGACGTTGAAAACGCGAATTACGGAACCAGACGGATTTACAGTTCGTTAAAGCTCAATAAAGGCTATAAAGGTAGTTACAGCACGGTATATCGTGTTTGTCGGAGCAACAACCTGTTTATCAAGAGGAAGAGGAAACCGAACGGCGTGACGAAGGCGGATACTAAAGCTCAGAAGTCTGAAAACCTACTGCGGCAGGATTTTACCGCGAGCGCTCCGAACGAGAAATGGTTGTCCGATATAACGGAGGTTCCATGCAAGGAATGGTAAATTGTATCTAGTCGCCGTGGAGTGTTATAACTAAAGTAGAGTTGCTCTCACAAGGAATGGTAGAATTGTATCTATCCGTCGTCCTTGACTGTTATGACGGTAAAATCTTCGGTTTCGATATGGGTGGCAACATGAGAGCAGAGCTTTGCCGCAAAGCGTTTGAAAATGCCTGCATGAAGGAGAGCGGGCATGGAATGATATTTCACAGCGACAGGGGGAGTCAATTTACCAGCGAGGAATTCCGTGACGCGCTTTCGCTATATGGCGCCATCCAGAGTATGAGCGGAACGGGACGTTGTTACGATAACGCCAGAATGGAGAGTTTCTTCGCCACATTAAAGAAAGAGAAGCTGTACAAAATGAAGACCAGTGAGATCAGAATGGACGATCTGAAGAGTGTAATCTTCAGGTATATCTGCTACCACAATCTCAGGAGGATATACAGCGCTAATGGCGGTTACCCGCCGGAGGTTTACAGGCAGGAGTACTTCAGAGTGAAAAACGCCGCCTAATGTTTAATTTCCTTGTGAGATTGACTGAACTAAACTTGACAACTCCA
>BNVG01000316.1 GCA_025997935.1 Synergistales bacterium
GTATTTCTATTTCCCCCTGTGAGAAGCGATACTTAATGACTTTGGCCGGGACGCCGCCGACGATAGCGTAATCTGGGACATCTTTAGTCACGACAGCCCCTGCGCCTATGACAGCACCGTTGCCGATGCGACGAACGGTTGACATGATGACCACATTCGCCCCAATCCAGACATCGTTGCCGATCATGGTGCTGGGTTTTTGATTATATATTAACCGAACACTCGGTACATCTTCGTTATTTTTGGCATATTTATCAGCAAAATTGGACAATGTTTCTTTTAATAAAAGAGAGTGACCGACACCTACCTCAGTCAGAAAAGGATGCGTAGTAAGCATATATATGGCGTGTTGAGGTACGATTATGGCAGAAGAGTTTACGCTACAAAAAGACCCTATGGATTCAATAGCATAATCATCAAGATAGATATTATTGTTAATCTGAATAGAACTGTCAATTAGAGTTTTATACCCATATGTATGACGTCCTACTGGCACACCCTTGTAATTTACATGCCAGTCAGTTGTTGAGTAGTTCCAGGCATTTATACACCAGTAGTTAAAATTAGGCACAAACCCATATTGATCCAGATTTTTCAGCGCAAGCGCAGTATCAGCAAAAAACGCCACCAACACATAATACTCTCCAGCCTTGCCTTCTAAAAAATCAGGCGCGTAAACGGGCAGTTTGCAGAATTTGCGCTTCTTTGTGTTGCTGTCTACAAAAAACTCAGGCATTAAGTCATAGGCAACCAAAGCCCGCATGAGAGCCTCGCCTTCGACGCAAGCTCCCCATATAACTATCCGCTTATCGTCCAAGAACATATGGTTCTGCTGCACATACTCTTCTAAAACGTTATAGAAAAGATATTTTTCGTGTTTTACAACCGAAGTGATTTTCTTTAAAAGCCATCTGAAATCTAAAAACAAGTCCGTCACTCCCTCACACCCCCCCAAACCCCAACATTCCTACCATCATAATCTTCCGTGCGCTCATACACCTTCTCATCCCAGGTTTTATCCGGTCTCTCATCGCATATGACCAAATGCGACTCGTCGGCGTCGCTCGC
>BNVG01000317.1 GCA_025997935.1 Synergistales bacterium
CGCCGGTACGCCGGACGACGAGCGCCGCGTCCGCGAGGAAACGGGCGCGACTCCGCGCTGCGTTCTCCTTTCCGACCACTCAACGGGCAAGTGCATAATTACAGGCAAAGAGGGAAGAAGGACTATTTTCGCCAAGGCGTATTAAAACCCAAAAAGTTTGCGCGCCGATTCGTAGGGGCGACCGGGGGTATATCGCCCCTACATTTGGATTACGTCCTAAGCCGATGACGGGGTGAACTATGAAACGCTTCTTTCTGACATTTTTTTGTATAGTCGCCGTAAGCGCGGGCGTGTTCTATGCCGTTTGCGCGCCTCACGAGCAAACGGCGGAGGCTGTGGACGGCGTCATCGACCTGCGCGCGTGCGATTGGAACGAGGTGTTTGCGCTCGGCGGCAGATGGGAGTTCTACTGGGATAAGCTCTATGAACCAGCGGATTTTGCCGGGGGCATACCAGAAAACGAGAGAGTTTTTATCGAAACCCCAATGTCATGGAACGGAGCCGGATACCCGCGAACCGGACATGCCACTTACAGACTTCTGCTCAAACTGCCGGAAGACGCTGACGTCATGCTGTACGTGCCGGAGATTCTCGCCGCGTCGGCGGTGTGGGTGAACGGCCGGAGGGTGTTCAGCGCCGGACGCTTGGGCAAGCGCGCCGAAGATTCCGTCCCGTATTCAAAAAACGAGCTTCTGACACTGCGCGGACACGGCGGAACCGCTGAAATCGTCGCGCAAGTGTCCAACTACCACAGGATGAACGGCGGCGTCCGCCACGCCTTCCGCGTCGGGCCGGAACACGGGCTACTCAGGTGGGTGTTCGGGCGGTGGCTGGCGGTCTCCGCTGTTGCGTGCGCCTTTTTCCTCGTGGGGTTTTATCACCTCACGCTCTGCCTGTCCCGTAGCGAGGCGCGAGGACGGGCCATCTATCTCGTATTCGCCGTCTGTTGCGCGCTGACCGGGCTACGTTTTCTAATAGAGCAGGACAGCGTGGCGCAGTATTTCTCCCGAGGCTGGCTGAACACGTATTTCAACCCGGTGTACTGGGCCTTGATCTCTTTGCAT
>BNVG01000318.1 GCA_025997935.1 Synergistales bacterium
GGTGCTGTAAAATCATGGGTTTGGCGTCTTGGACGGCCTGTTCGAAAAGTTCTTTCCCGCCGTCGCAGGACAGCAGGTCGTCCGGGTCCTTGCCCGCGGGCAAGGATATTACATATATATCAAGCCCTGCTGCCCTGTGAAACCCTTACCGTTTGTCATAAACGGGACTTGCTCGAAAACCATCATATCCGGGTTGCCGTCGACCCTCTCAGGCTCCCGCGTGACCGTGAGAAGGTATCTGTGATCGTCCAAAGCCTCTATTGATTTAGCGATGCACGGAACGTCAAAAAACCGCTCCGCCTCGCCACCCGCCACCGGGATAGACCAGAAAACCGTCCGTTTACCGACGGCCTCGTCTTTATGCGTATCCTTTCTGCCGGACGCGAATATTATCTTCGCGCCGTCCGCGCTCCAGCAGAAAAATTTTTCCTCTCCCGACGCGGTCAGTCTTGCGTTTGTTTCTTCCGTCATATTGTAAAGCCAAATATCGGAGTCATATCCGTTTTTTTCGAGGTTAGGGTGTGATAAACGATAGGCTACTCCGTCACCCGAGGGTGAAAAAGAAGGGTTAGACGGAAAATAAAAATTCAAAAGGTCATTTTGCTCGACTTTGCGTTTCATTGATATATTCCTCCGATTTTTGACGGTTATTTTATGTCGCCAATTATAGCATGTTATACTTGTCACGCTTCTAAGCGGCGGAAAAGGTGAGAGATAATGGCGGGCGACGACGCGAGAATCGTCAAAGAGCGAATAGATATTGTGGACGTCATAGGCGACCGCGTGCGTCTTTTTCCTTCGGGGCGCGGCTTCCTTGGACTGTGTCCGTTTCATAGCGAAAAAACGCCGTCGTTCAACGTCTCGCGCGAGTATCAAAACTATCATTGCTTCGGCTGCGGCAAGGGCGGCGATGTTTTCAGCTTCGTCATGGAGACGGAGGGGCTGAGCTTTTCCGAGGCTCTCGAACTTTTGGCCGACAGAGCCGGCGTCGAGCTGACGCGCGGAGAACGAACCCCAAAAGAAAAGGGCAAGCGCAGTCTTTACGACGTGATGGAGCTCGC
>BNVG01000319.1 GCA_025997935.1 Synergistales bacterium
GTTGAACAGAGCAAGCCATAATTCTAAACCGTTATCCGCGTTTACTGTTACAGGTAGCTTAGGAAGCTCGAAATAGTGTAAGCTCATTCTGTCGGTCAATGGAGTATGGCGAGTTACTTCAAGCGGCATAAACTCTGAGTGAAACTCAGTACAGTCGAATAGATAGAAATCTATAATACTGACAATAACCGTGCGGGGTAGATCTGAGTATTCTCCACCAGAGACGAGTGATGTTGAATAGTCACGCGCCCAGTAGAATAAAGAACGCTCAGGGTAATCGCCCTCGTCCGATATTTGTATCTCCAGATCGACCCTCTGACTATCGACCGTCATATTGATGTCGAGCCTACAGAACTTGTCACCTATCGACTCAGGAGGCATTTCAGGATTTGTTATGACAAACTGTCCTATGCTCTCGAAAGCTATGTTAAGCAATTCTGAAACAAGTCTCTTTAGTAGATAGGGATATTTAACGAACAGCATTTTGAACAGAGTGTCGTTTTTGAATGTATATTCGAGTTTCGTCATGGGTGCGCCCTCCTCTTCTTCTCCTGTATAAAACATTATATCAATATCTGGCGCGGGGATGGATGTATTTAGGGATTTAGGAGACAAAAGGAGGCAGAAATAGACATGCGTAGGGGCGACCGCCCTCGGTCGCCCGTCTTTTAACATTGCACGCCCGTCTTTTCACATTGCTCGCCCGTCTTCAAACGCCGGTCGCCCGTGTGTGAGAACAATCTGAGAACAATCTGAGAACAATCTGAGAACAATCGCCGTATGCAAAGACGGGCGTGCAAAGACGGGCGTGCGAAAACGGGCGTGCGAAAACGGGCGTGCGAAAACGGGCGTGCGAAAACGGGCGTGCGAAAACGGGCGACCAAAGGTCGCCCCTACAAATTGGCGCGCAAATTTGAGGTGTTCTTGAAGCAACCCCATAGATAATACGAGTCATTTTTTTACGCCGGATTCGCTGAAAAAATACACGCCAAGAGCGCGTACGCCATACAGGTCGCGAATAGTTTCGAAAGAAGTACAAAAAATGCAAAATACCGCTT
>BNVG01000320.1 GCA_025997935.1 Synergistales bacterium
CCGTCTTCTGCTTGAAAAAAAAAAACAATATCTTTACTTCTTTTAGATTCTTTTTATTCTCATTCACTCTCTCTACCCTTACCCATAATCTATACCCGCGGTAAATACGTACTTAAAAATGTTCCCTTCTGTGTCAGTCATGCACTATCCAGCGTTAATTTTGCCGACCTAACAGACGGGCTATTTTTTAAAATTTGTGCTTTAACCATACGCCAGTGAATCTTTTCTGCAAAAACAGAAATATTACAACCTAATATCAACGACAAAACAAAGATAAGTTTTTTCATAACTTAAGTTTTAACAACCGCATCCCCTATATTATTTTCACAGCGAAGCAATTGTATCATTTTTTTAAACAATTTACAACAATACACATTATATCATGTAAAATGACACCGAAACCGGTGAATACGGTTGTGAATATAAAAGTTTTCAGTTGGCCTTTTTTGTTATCTCTCCCACACACTTCTCCTTATGGAATGCTGCATTAGATCTCTTGCACAACTAAGTATTAAATTTTAGAATTACAAATACCTGAAACCCAAGTTAAATCGCAGTCCAAAGGGTCTTTTGCTATTACTTATCTATCTTTAGACTATTTTGAACCTTTTAACAAATACTTTATGTTTTCTACTATAATCATCTGATGAAATCTCTCTATTTAACTCTTTATCTTCTTTTGTCAGCTTTTTAGTGTTTCTTTGATCTCTTTTTTTAAAACTAGTGTGTTTGTATGTATTTTGCCTACTAGATCTATAGTCCTTCTTTGAGACTATTTTGACCCTTTTTGCTCTTACCCTATCTATTCTTCTATCTGTCATTGCTATCCTTTGTTTTATCAAATGCTTTCTTTACTCCCATTAATACTAAACCCATTCCATCTGACCCGCCTGCTTTCTTTTTCTGTTTCATAGTACTTCTATTGTACTTTTATATATTAGTTATTAAGAGGTCTATTCTTGAATTAGCAGGATAAAACGTAATCAACAACAGTTAGTCTTGATAGATATAACAAGTTGATATAATGCTTAAGTTTTTTTTTTCAAGCAGAAGACGG
>BNVG01000321.1 GCA_025997935.1 Synergistales bacterium
GTCGGTGGTCATGCCCGACACGGCGTCGCGGTCTGACGGGGACTGCGTGCTGACGGAGGTATTGAACGTCGTTTTGCCGGAGATGTATTTGTCGGCGTTCTCCACGCCTGTCGCCATGGTGAAGCCCACGCCGAGGCTGGCCGATAAGCCCTTGAACGCTCCCCCCGCGCTCGCGGAGGCATCTATGTTCGACGAGACGCCGGAGCTGGACATAACGGACATGTTGTGGGAGTCCTCCTCTTTTATTGAGCGTGTGAACGTCGTGTTGTTCCCGCCTATGTACGTGTAGTTGCGGAGCGCCGGAGGCGAGTTGCGGTTAGCCGGGTCGGCGATGAAGTCCACGTGGTAGGGCGGCGCTTGAATGACGCTCGCGTAGTTGCCCCACGCCCGGTAGGCGTAGTGCTCCACCTCGCCCACAAGTATCCCCTCCTCCAGAAAATCGGCGGCGAACACCACCGGCGTCTCGTTCGGGTTTCCCAAAGATACGCCGCTGGCATTGTAGGTTAAATTGAGCATGTAGTAGGGCATGTTGCTTTGGTCTTGGAAGGCAATCACCTGATCCGCCTTGGGTTTGCTGGTTGTGGCGCCAAGGGCGCCGCGCACCGGGGCGAGGGCGACTGAAAGGCCGAATCCCTCAGTCGCGCGAGCCGCTTTCACTTTGCCGGTGTCCTGAATCAAAGTCGGCTTGGCTGTGTCTGACGCGCCAAGTTCTATTCTCAGCGGATACGGACTCGTGCCAAACCCTGTACCGTAATCATCAAAATTATTATCAGGAGGGATCGATATCGCTACCACCGTGTCCTTCCCTGTGCCGTCAATGTCCCCGGCCTCAGCCTTCATACCTGCCTGATAAGACAGAACACCACCCCCAGCGGCCACCTCGCCCTTATAGGCGATTGTTTCCCCCCCCCACGCGGTCGTATGTGAATCCCAAGAGACCAAAACCACCTATCTGGTACAGAAGCTCAGGAAGTCCAGACATTGCGTCATGCGTCCATGTGAAAGCGAGATCGTTGTTCACCCAGCACAGCACGGCGAGGTCCGTCTGTCCGTC
>BNVG01000322.1 GCA_025997935.1 Synergistales bacterium
AGAGTCTGTGGCGGCGCTTCAACTCCATGGAAACGGCCCTGGGACAGCTCCAGAGCCAGGGCAGCTTCTTCACCTCCATGATGGACTCGATGTCTTCCTCCAGCAGCAAGAAGAAGTAGAAAAACCGCCCTGAAAACTAAACTGGACGCTCCGTCGAGGGGCGGAGCGTCCAGTTTAGTTTTCAGGGCGTATTCCAACCTCGTCGTCAGCCCTGCTTTTTGCCGTCCGCCCTGGCGGCCCGGCGGGCCTGGGCCCGTAGCGGCAGGCCGTGCAGCCGGATGAAGCCGGTGGCGAGGGTTTGATCGTAGGCTCCTCCGTCGTCGTCCATGCTGGCCACCTTCGGATCGTAGAGCGAGGCCGGGCTTTCCCGGCCGACGGGAATGGCGTTCCCCTTGTAGAGCTCGAGCGTGACCCGGCCGGTGACGAAGCGCTGGCTTTCCTCGACCAGGGCGGTCAGGACCCGCATTTCCTCCGAGAACCAGTAGCCGTTGTAAATCAGCCCGGCCAGGCGGGGAATCAGCGAATCGCGGAGATTCATGACGTCGCGATCCATGGTCAGCCCCTCCAGATCGCGGTGCGCCGTCATCAGCAGGGTGCCGCCGGGCGTTTCATACACCCCCCGGCACCATCACCGTCGGCAACGCCAGCGGCCTCAAACGCACCATTGATTTGGCCGAGGCCAAGACCGTCGGCGACGTCTTGGACGCCATCAACGCCATGGCCGACTTCGGCGTCCAGGCCACGATTAATGATCGCGGGGACGGCATAACCCTGGTCGAGGCTTATATCGCCGGCACCGAGCCCGCGGTTCCGCCCACCGGCAATATCAGCGTCGCCGACTTCGATGATGGAACCCTGGCCAGGAAGCTGGGCATCGCCGGGCAGGGCAACCGCGACAACACCATCGCCGCCTCGATTTTCGAGGGCAGCCTCAAGACCTCCATCGAGGTTATGAGCTCCGACACCCTGGAGAGCCTGATGTACCGCATTTCGGAGGCCGGCCTCAAAACCGCCATCGTCAACGACGGTTCCAGCGCCACTCCCTATCGGCTG
>BNVG01000323.1 GCA_025997935.1 Synergistales bacterium
CGTCAACTGGATAAAGGATGAACAGAGCAGAAACACCGAACTTTACAAGCAAACTTACAAAGGCAAGACTTTTGGCTTTTCTACGCTGAAAGAAACAAGGCCGGGTGTTTATTTTCCATTCCTCGCCGGCCTCTATGGGGAATACCGAAGCGGTGGGTTCGGAGTGACGACCATACCCAAAATGCGTGAGAAAATAAAAGAAAAAGGCGGTAAACTGTATTCAACATATGTTTCCTCAAATAATCCGACGATTGTGAGACTGCATTTAGACTGCGGTTTTAAGATAGAAAAAACAGTTTATGTTTTCATAAAACACAAATAAAGAAGGAAATAATATGCCGAACGCTTTAATAACAGGTTCTAACAGAGGCATAGGCAAAGCCGTGCTCGCAAAATTCGCGCAAAACGGCGTTAACGTATGGGCTTGTGTGCGTGAGGACAACGCCGAGTTTGAAGGTTATATAAAAGATTTGTCCGAAAAATATAACGTTTGGATTGAGCCACTGTATTTTAACGTGACGGATTCAGCCGCTATGAAATCAGCCGTCAGTGCAATTATAAAATCGAAAAGACCTATTGATATTTTAGTCAATAATGCCGGGGTAGCACATGGCGGATTGATTCAAATGACGCCTATAAACCAAATAAAAGACGTGTTCGACGTCAACTTTTTCTCGATAGTCGAAATGACGCAATTAGTATCCCGATATATGGCGAAAAACCATAAGGGTTCGATTGTCAATATTGCGTCAATTGCTGGAATAGATTTGAACCCCGGCGATTGCGCTTACGGAGTGTCCAAAGCGGCCGTTGTAGCTTTTACCAAAGTAGCGTCAAAAGAGCTAGTACCGCTTGGTATTAGGGTGAACGCTGTGGCCCCGGGGCTTATTGATACGAGAATGGCGACTTATGGGGAGAAAAAAGCCGGAGAAAAAATGCTTATGGATACGTCAATGAAGCGTCTTGGCAAACCGGAGGAGGTCGCGGACGCGGTTTATTACTTAGCTTCAGAACAGTCCGCGTTTATTACCGGGCAGACCGTCAGGGTG
>BNVG01000324.1 GCA_025997935.1 Synergistales bacterium
TCCAGAATAACGATGACCTTGATTTGCTGAAAAGACGCCTCGCTTCCACTTTGGATAACGGAGAATACGACGCTTTGCGGTGGTTCGATTTTGGCGAGGAACAGCGTTGCTACTCGTTTGTTTGCAGCGCCGTTTATCACGCTGACACGAGAAACGGCGCGGTCATCGTTATTCTGGATAACACGGAGCTTGTTTTGGCAAAGGATGAGGCGCTGTCCGCCAGCAAGGCGAAAGGCGAATTTCTCTCACGCGTCAGCCATGAACTACGCACTCCCCTGAACGCTATTTCGAGCCTCGCGAAGCTCGGCTTAAACGACAAGGGGATAAACGAGGCCCACGCGCGTTTTGAAAAAATCGTATCCTCGTCCGCGCATCTGAACAACATCGTAAACGACGTGCTGGAAATGTCGAGAATGGAATCGGGCAAAACGGACATACGGCTTGCGCCGCTCAATATTTTCGCGGTTATGGAAGAATGCGTCGGTATGGTTTTGGCCAGAGCGGAGGAAAACAACGTCAAGATAGTTTCGCGCGTGGACTCCGAAATACCGACAGCCCTGCGCGGCGACGAATTTCGAATTAAGCAAATTATGCTCAATCTGCTGTCTAACGCCGTAAAGTTCACGGAAAACGGTACAATATCTATCGACGTTGTATGCGCCGAGAAAACGGACGCGGGTTGCCTACTCGCGTTTTCCGTCGCCGATACCGGCATAGGCATGTCAAAGGAATTTCTCAGCAAAATATTTACGCCCTTTGAACAGGAGGACTCCTTCCTGTCGCGTCGGTACGTCGGCACAGGCCTTGGGCTTTCCATCAGCCATAACCTTGTCGAATTGATGGGCGGCAAAATGGAGGTGAAAAGCGAGCAGGGCGAAGGGAGCCGATTTACTTTCTCGCTTTTGTTTGAATACGCGCGCTCTTTGCCTGAACGCGCGGACTTAGAGGAGGCGAGTGAGGATGACGCCATATCCCTTGCGGGAAAAAGAGTTCTTCTGGCCGACGACGTGGAAATAAACCGCGCGATAGTCTGCGAGCTATTGGCGG
>BNVG01000325.1 GCA_025997935.1 Synergistales bacterium
TATGGAAGCAAGCGGAGCTCTGGTAGTCCCGCGCTTCTCAAAAATTAATAGCACAGAAGGAGGAAAATATGCACAAAACAGACAGATACAGATATCCGGCGTTCATAGGTCTTGACGACGCCACCGGACGATATTATGTCCTTTTTCCCGATTTGCCGGGATGCACCACTACCGGAGACACCGAAGAAGAAGCTCTGTCTAACGCAAAAGAGGCTATGTCGCTCCACCTTTTCGGAATGGAAAACGACGGAGACGAAATTCCGGCCCCCGGTTCCATTCTCGAAGTTCGCGGAGAAAATGACGAGCCGATTGTTCTGATCGAAGTATGGATGCCTTCGTTCCGCGAGAAAATGGAGACGAAAGCGGTAAACAAGACTGTCACTCTCCCCGGTTGGCTTGACAAGGAAGGTCGATCCGCAAATTTGAATTACTCTCAAATCCTTCAAGACGCCATCATGGAACGCCTTAGTATCAGCAGAAACATAGTGCGCGAAAAAAGACGCAAAGTCTTGGCTTAAATTTAGCTCAAAACCTCAACCCCCGCCCCACAATCCTGACGCCCCGCGTCTTAGCGGGGCGTTTTGCTGTACGTTTCTCAGCTTGCGGCTCAGTTTGCGTTTGCGGCTCCGGCGTTTGCCTCACAATCGGCTGCTTCGTGACGGGCGCGCTCGCCACAACCACTTTTTTGTTTTTATTCTTCACTGTTCGCCTTTCCCTTTTACGCTCAAGGTCAGGGTTCAGTATCTCAAGCGCCCCCGTCGCGTAGACTCGAACATCGAGCGGCTCGTTGCGTATGCCCCTCGACCTCGGCTCCCACTCTATGCGCTCACGCCCTCTCACCTTCTTCACGATCATGCGCTCAGAGACAAGCCCCTTAAAATACGGCCCGTCATAGCCTCTGTGATTGGCCTTTGGTTCTATCGGGAAATGACAGAAGCCCGGCCCCGGACGTTCAATCTTGAGACGCGAAAAAAGCGAGCCCTTGATTGTGCTGACGCCCAGAGTAAACAGCGGCACATGTCGCCTGTTGTTTCGTGACGGT
>BNVG01000326.1 GCA_025997935.1 Synergistales bacterium
GGGCACGACTTCCGTCCCGAATATCTGGCGCTGTCGATTCTGCCCGAGCGTTATCCGGGCATTCCGCGCATCGCGCTGACCGCCACCGCCGACCACCAGACCCAGGGCGAAATCGTCAAGCGCCTCCACCTGTCGAACGCACGCCAGTTCATCTCCAGCTTCGACCGCCCCAACATCCGCTACACCATCGTCGAAAAAAACGACCCGCGCCGACGATGGCCCCCAGCGCCCACTCGCCGCCTTTGACCAGGGTGGCGGGGCGCGCATTGTCTAAGCCCGCTCCGCCATCCTGGTCAAAGGCGGCGACTGGGCGCTGGCGGCCATCGTCGGCGCGGCGGAAGTGCAGGGCTGGGGCGGCGCGGTACGTTCGATTCCGTCTGAGTTCGAGCGTTCCACCACCGCGCTGGTCGAGCGCATTCGCGGCGGAGTAGAGTACGCGCCCAAACGGAGGGGAAAACCATGAAAGGCTGGTTGCGCGGCGTCAAGCGGATCGCATCGCCGAATTTCGATGCGCGCCCGGCAGGGGTGGGGGTGAGCCTGATCGTCATTCATGCGATCAGCTTGCCGCCCGATCAATTTGGCGGGCCGGGGGTGATCGGGCTGTTCACCAACCGCCTCGACCCCGCCGCCCATCCCTACTACGCGAACATCCACCACTTGCGGGTGTCGTCGCACTTTTTCATCCGCCGTGACGGCGAGCTGATCCAGCTCGTGGCGACCACGGCGCGGGCCTGGCATGCCGGGGTGTCGCAGTGGAGAGGGCGCGAACGCTGTAACGATTTCTCCATCGGCATCGAGCTCGAAGGCTGCGACAGCCTGCCGTTCGAGGCGCGTCAGTACCTCGCGCTCGCGGACCTGCTGCGTCGCCTCGAACGCCACTACCCCGGCTGCGAGATCGTCGGTCATGCGGAGATCGCGCCCGGACGCAAGACCGATCCGGGGCCGTTTTTTGACTGGTCGCGCTTGGCGCAATGTGAAATATCTCCGGACTGAAAAAATACATTTTGTTAAACTCATCCCCTTGTGTGATCG
>BNVG01000327.1 GCA_025997935.1 Synergistales bacterium
TGGCATATATCCGCCGACTGGAAATCTAAAGTCGGCGAGATGGCGGATGACGTGGCTCGAGCCGTTCTGTCCGATCTGTAGGCGAAGGCGGTAGAAGATTGTGAAGGTATTGATATGAGCGAAAAAACAAATGGCGTTATAACTATGGTAAACGGCCCGGTCGTGAGAGCTTCCGGCCTGTCACGTTTCGCCATGCGGGAGCTTGTGCGGGTGGGGGATCTTGGGCTTACCGGCGAGATTTTGCAGATGGACGGAGACGACGGAGTGATTCAGGTTTACGAAGACACGACAGGCGTCAAGCTCGGCGAACCCGTTATAGGCTTGGGGCGTCCTCTTTCTGTCTGCTTGGGGCCCGGACTCATGGGTCATATTATAGACGGCATAGGGCGTCCTCTTGACCGTCTGATGGAGAAAGAGGGCGGGTTTCTCGACCGAGGGACGAATCTCGACCCGATAGATATGGAACATGTCTGGGAAGTCACGCCTCTTTGCAAGGCCGGAGACTTGGTGTCCGAGGGAATGCCCATTGCGTCCGTCAAAGAGACCGAATTGATAGAAAATCGCATAATTGTCCCGCGCGGCGTGTCCGGCGAGGTGGAGTCCGTCGTGGCGGAGGGATACTACAAAACCACCGACACAATAGCTCGCGTCAAAGGCGATGACGGGCGTGTAACGCCTGTTATGATGTTCCACTACTGGCCGGTGCGCTTACCCCGTCCTTATAGGGAGCGCCTGTTGCCAAACGAGCCGCTCATAACGGGACAGAGGGTCATAGACGGACTTTTCCCCATATCAAAAGGAGGAGTCGCAGCTATCCCCGGCGGGTTCGGCACTGGCAAGACCGTGACGCAGCACCAGCTCGCCAAGTGGAGCGACGCTAAAATAGTGGTCTACATCGGTTGCGGCGAGCGTGGCAACGAAATGACCCAGGTGCTTGAGGAGTTTCCTTCCCTCGAAGACCCGTACTCAAAAAAGCCGCTCATGGAGCGCACGATATTGATAGCCAACACGTCCAATATGCCG
>BNVG01000328.1 GCA_025997935.1 Synergistales bacterium
CGACGGCAATACGCCCTTGAGCCACATTCTGCGATTCTACGTCGAAAAATTCACGCCCGAGGAGGTTTTTCTGGAGGTTGACGAGTTGCCGGACGAAAGCGGGCGTATCAGAGAGCTATATATGGATATGACCGGAATAATTATCGGAAAGGTTCGCTTGGACAGATTGACCGCCCGCATGAGCGACGTGCGGTTCAACTCGCCTATTGAATGGGAAAAAGGCAACGTCGTATGCTTGGACGCGCTTCAAACTTACGCTTTTTGCAGGCTGACGGACAAAGACATAAATGGCAGTTTGGCCGACAGGGCGCTTGGAAAAGACGACCAGTGGCATAATATATCCATGAAAATCTCGCCTGACGGGCTTTACGCCAAGGGAAATTACATAGCGCAAATTCTGTTTCTTTCTTTGGATATTCTTATTGAGGTCAAAAGCGGTCTTAAAATTGTGGATAACAAGGAACTTTGGCTCGATAAATATGAGATTTTCGTCAACAAGATGGACGTGCCGGGTTACATCACCGAAAAGGCCGTCGGTCAGATTCAGCCTATATTGAACCTGGCCCGCTTTCCGTTTCCTTTGAAGTTGAGCAACATCGATTTCAGGCAAGGGGAGGCCCTGCTCTCCACGCGGGTTTTGCCAGAACGCTTAGGCCGCGGGTTCACTTGTCGGTTCCGGTCCGAGCGGACGGAATAGGTCATGTACGGGCTTGATTTTAAGCGTTATTTTTGGGTGATATTATCGGCTTTGTTGCAGGGGCTTCTTCTGGGTCAGTATATTTACACCGTTTCGGGCCCGTATATGGGTATGCCGTTATCCCTTGTGATTATCGTTCCATTCGCTTTTTGGCTGGCGCAAGAGCACTGGGGGAGGCGACTCAGGCGTTTTCTGAGCGGGCTTTGCGTTCTCTTGGCGCTCTTTCACTGTTACTGGCTATGGTCGGCGCTTCCCTTGGATTCGGAATTTTATCATCTGCCTACACAAAACATGAACTTGGCCCGCAACTGCGCCGCCGTGTT
>BNVG01000329.1 GCA_025997935.1 Synergistales bacterium
GGCGCGTCTTTTATATTTGATATTTGCGCGCTGAAATGCGAGGCGCGGCGCGCGGACGAAAATGAGAGCGCGGGGGTTGACGAAAATATTCCCGATGAAGGCGTCCTGTCCGGGAAGACAATACTCTTAGCGGAGGACGTCGAGATAAACAGGGAGGTCTTGGCCGCTCTTATAGAACACACGGGAGTGACTCTCGATTTCGCCGAAAACGGCGCGGAGGCCATGAAGAAATTCAAGGACAAATCAATACTGTACGACCTCATACTTATGGATGTGCAGATGCCGGAGATGGACGGCTACGAGGCCACACGGCTCATCCGCGCCTCGGGCCTGCCAGGCGCCGCCGACATTCCCATTGTGGCGATGACGGCCAACGTCTTTCGTGAGGACATAGAACGCTGCCGCGCCTCCGGCATGAACGACCACCTCGGCAAGCCGATAGACGCGTCGGAAGTCATATCAAAACTCAGGCGGTATATGCTGAAATGAAGTGCGGCGAAAGCCCTCGCGAAAAGCCACAGGCCAAGCGCCTGACCGAGATGTCGAGAACGAGCGGGTGAGCGGCCAAAATAGGTCCGGCGGACCTGTCTCGGATTTTATCGGGGCTTCCATCTCTGTCGGAGTCCGCTCTTAGTCCGTCTTTGGCGAGGCGCGTTCTGGCGGACTGGAGCAACGGGGAGGACGCCGCGCTTTGGCGCATTGACGATAAGCGCGAAGACGGACGCGCGCCTCGCCTCGGCATTTTGACCGTAGATTTTATAACGCCCGTGGTCGACGACCCGTATATATGGGGGCAGACCGCGGCGGCAAACTCCATAAGCGACGTGTTCGCTATGGGTGGACGCCCCATAGTGGCGCTCAACGTCGTGGGCTTCCCAACGGCGGCGCTTGGCCTTGACGTGCTCAAAAAAGTCTTGGAGGGCGGAGTGTCCAAGACAAACGAGGCCGGGGCGTTCCTTTTGGGCGGGCACAGCGTGCAGGACGACGAGCCGAAATACGGCATGGTCGTGTACGGT
>BNVG01000330.1 GCA_025997935.1 Synergistales bacterium
GATTTATGCTCTTTGCCATACCCCAGGACGGCGAGCGCCAAAATCTTAGCGCCGCTTGGTAGGCGTAGCGCCGGAAGAGCCGCTTCTTCCCTCTCGGGTCTGTTGGCCACCTGAAGCCAACAGCCCTCAAGGCCAAGAGACCGCGCGGCTATCAGAATGTTTTCCATGACGGCGGACGCGTCTTCCATCCATGTGCCGTCCGTTATCTTGTGAACACGCTCGTAGTTCTCAACGTCTACGGCCACGGCTATAGCCAAGGGCGCTTCCGTAAGCATACGAAACTGCTCTACGGAAGCGCCCATTTTACGCAAAAGCTCTTTGTCATCTATGACTATCAAGTGACAAGGCTGTAAATTTTTGGCGCTCGGCGCGGCGAAGCCGCACTCCAGCAAAACCGACACCTTCTCGCCCTCCACACCCCGAGGCTCGAACGACCTCACGCTGCGCCGTCCCAAGATAAGCCCAACGGTCTCGTTATACAGGTTATTCATTTTTCGTTTCCCCTTTCCGCTTGCATGACAAAGATTTATTACCGCACAACCTTTAAGCCCTGCGATTCATACAGAGCGATTTTTTGATTTTACGTTATCAGATAGACGCCCCGGTTCAGTAAACGACCACAGTAAAATATGAGTGTCAGCAATATAATTCATAATCCTATCAGTTCTTCGTCCGTCATCTCGAAGTCATCCGCAAATTTGGGCGTCTCTGCAATAATATGCGGAGGTTATTGTGTCGTAGGAGCGACTGCCTCGGTCGCCCCTACTTTAATCCCGACCGAACTGTGCGCGAAGGCGAGCGATCTCCGCATCTTTAGCCGCCAGCGCCGCTTCCTTATTCGCCAACGCTGCGTCCTTATTCGCGACAATGCTACCCCATTCAGCGTCCTTATTCGCTACGATTGCCTGCCATTTGGCGTTAGCTTTAGCTGTCGCTTTAGCTGTCGCCTCTCGCCGCGCGTGCCCCAACGCCGACGCTTCATTATGACGCGCGAGCGTCCTTAGACGCT
>BNVG01000331.1 GCA_025997935.1 Synergistales bacterium
TCGACGTCAGGCAGACCCATCTCAGCGGAGGAGAGCATCATGCCCGCGCTTTCCACGCCGTCGAAGTTGCGTACGCTAAGCTCGTCGCCGTTGGCGAGCGTAGCCCCCGGCGCGCCGTAGAAGACCATGTCGCCCGGCGCGAGGTTTTTGGCCGCCGTGACGCAGACAATTTCGCCCTTAATAGTATTGAGCCCCGCCACGAAGAGATGGTTCCGCGCGTGATGTTTTTTGAGGGAGGCTACGCGCGCCACGGTCACGCCCTTTATGTTGGCCTCGGGGCGCACGACGCGCTCGACCTCCGCGCCGGACAGCGACAGGCGCTCGGCGGCCTCTTCGGGCGTTACGTTGAGTTTGATAAAATTTTTCAAGAGATGCCACGAAATTATCATTAGGCATTCCTCCCTGACAGGAAATATGAGACGTTGCCGTTAAAGAGATAGCGAAGGTCGCTTATGCCGTACTTCAGCATGGCCATGCGGTCAAGCCCCATTCCGAAGGCGAACCCGTTGTATTTATCGGGGTCTATGCCGCCGGCTCTCACCACAAAAGGATGAACCATGCCCATGCCGCAGACCTCGAGCCAGCCCGTACCCTTGCAGATTCTGCAATCCGGGTTTCGTCCGCCACACTCCACGCACTCTATGTCAAGCTCCATAGACGGCTCGGTGAACGGAAAATAGCTCGCGCGAAAGCGGCTCTTCAGCTCACGCCCGAAGAAGCCGTTCATAAGCTCCCTTAAAGACCCTTTCAGCACGGAGAAAGAGACGTCCTGCTCAAGAAGCAAACCCTCGAGCTGGTTGAACATTGGTGAGTGCGTGGTGTCGTTGTCGCGGCGGTAGACCTTGCCGGGGCATACTACGCGCAGCGGCGCGCCGTATTGCAGCATACTGCGGATTTGCACGGGCGATGTATGAGTGCGGAGCAACGTGCCGTCCGGGAAATAAAACGTGTCCTGCATGTCACGCGCCGGATGCCAAGACGGAATGTTTAGACAGTCGAAGT
>BNVG01000332.1 GCA_025997935.1 Synergistales bacterium
AGAGCCAATATTACCTCGTAAGCCCGGCGATTATGGCTATCTGCTTTTCGTTCAGGCCGAAGACCTTCGCGTACAGCTCCGCTGATGTTTGGCTCCTCGCGTCGGGGTTCGGGAGGAATATCTTGGTGGGGCACGACTCGACAAGCGCGCTTGTTATGGTACTCTCCGCTATGTCGGCCACGTTCTGGGTGGCGAGGATAACGGCGCAGTTCGATTTACGCAGAACCTTGAGCCACTCCTTTATCTTCGAGGCGAAGACGGGCGTCGAGAGAGCTAACCACGCTTCGTCGATTATCAGTAGTGTGGGCGGGGTCGAAAGAGGACATCGCTAAGGTAAACCTGCTGATAGAGCAGCATAGCGACGAGTGGCCCTATTACTGGCTCGACGGAAGGGGGCTCAAGACGGCCGCGGAGGCGTGGCTCAAGGGGCACGACATTCAAATGAAAGCCAAAAAAGCGGAGGGCGCGGCATGAGCGCCAAGCGGCGTTTCGCGGCTCTCTTGGCGGCGATTTTTATCGTTTCTCTCATGCCCCGGACAGCGGCGGACGGCGGTCAAAACGCCACCCGCCCGATGAGGAGGGCCATGAAGCAAGTCGAGAAAGACGAGTTGGCGATTTTCAAGCCAATCATCGAGGCGGATTTTAAGGTGATAGAGAAAGCATTGAGTAAACCTCCTAAGAGCAAAGAGCGCGGCGTAAAAGCCTGGGGTCTCATAGTTGCCTCGGACACCGCGATATACGGCGCATTAGGCCTGAGCGGCGGCAAGAAGACCGTAAGCGACGACTACGGCGCTCTTTTCAAAAAAGAAAAAGAAGATTATACAAAAGACCACAATATGTGGATGGCCGGCGGCGAAAAGCTCACCATTCCGGCTTTGTCCATATCTTTGTAGCGCGAATCCAGCGAGTCGTTCAAGAAGAAATTATTCATGCTGTCGAGTACGCCGCCCATCCACATATTGTGGTCTTTTGTATAATCTTCTTTTTCAAAAAAGAAAAAGA
>BNVG01000333.1 GCA_025997935.1 Synergistales bacterium
CGCGATTCAGGTTGTCATAATCAACTACGGCGTTTTTAAGGTCTTTGCCCGCTATCTCGGCAGGTCCGAGAAGGTAATAGCGCGTTTCTCCGCCGTTTCTCTCTTCGTCGCTACGTGAGGCTATCGCGCCGTCTATGCCGCTTGCTCGCTCCGCAAAGACTTTTTCGGCGTTCTGCGCCGCCACCGCCGCCTGATCCCATCTTCCCTGGGCAGTTGCGAACTGCTCGTCGTTGTCGTAATTTTTCCTTATGGGCGCCGGAGGAGCGGGCTGGCTCATGTCCAATACCTCGCGGAACTCCAAAAGCGCGGTCTTGCCTATGAGTTCTAAGGCCGCCTCGGGGTCTTGCACGCCGGGCAGGTCTATAATGACGCGATCTGTGCCGCTGGTCTGGATTATCGGCTCCGTAACGCCGTACTGGTCTACTCGATTGCGAAGAACGGCGACTAAGCTATCTAATTCGTTCGTGCCGACAGGGTTATCTGGGTTATCGGCTACGCCTTTGATCTGAAGGACGATGTGGGCGCCGCCTTCGAGGTCGAGGCCAAGATTGACCCTTCCCTTAATGGGCCAAACGAAAACCAACGCGGCGACTGCGACCACCAAGACGAGCCACAGTCGCGCTTTGTCTCTGCGAACCATTCTCTCTCCCTACTCGGCTTTCTTTTCTTCCGCCGCAGGCGTGGTCACGCGCTTGGTCTGAATCGCCGATTTAAGTATCCGAACCCTTACCCCCTCGGCCAGTTCGATCATAAACGTGTCGTCTCGAATCTCGCGCACAGTGCCGAGAAAGCCGCCGATAGTGATTACCTGATCTCCGCGGGTAATGCCGCCTATCAGATTGTCGTGTTGTTTTTGCTTCTTACGCTGAGGGCGAATGATGAAGAAGTAAAAAATAAGAACGAATATCGCAAGCGGAAAGAGCATACCCGCTATTCCCTGCGCTCCGCCCGCGCCCTCAGGCCCCGCTCCCGTCGCGTCACCGCCGCTACTTCCACCAAAA